>JBGSWM010000048.1:0-4696 GCA_041752435.1 Minisyncoccia bacterium
ACCTCTTCCATGCCATGGAAGCGCTCTACCAAATGAGCTAAGAGCCCGAAAAAACTAACTCACATCTTACCATTAAAATAAAAACACGCTACTGTTGACTATATGATTTCGTCCGATCAATCATCAGTTGTCGGAGTACCGACTGGTAGTTCATTATTTTCCTTATCCTGCTTCTTTCTTAAACTTAAAGTCACTTCGTCAGTAGCTTGCTTATTATAATTCCGCTTGGGGTTGATATGAGGCATTCGGGGAATAAAAACCGAGGCGATAGCAGCCACAATAGCAATTTGATGATAACCAAAACCGATAGCCATGCCAATAGCACCAGCAAACCAAATACTGGCAGCTGTCGTTAAGTTCTTAACAGTTGCTCCATCCTTCAAAATTAAACCAGCGCCAAGAAAGCCAATGCCTGACACTACTTGAGCAGCAATCCTAGATTTTGAAGCAGAGTCTACCGTCATTGACATAAAAGCAAATAGCATCGCCCCACAGATGACAAAAGTATGAGTACTGATTCCCGCATCTTTTCCTCGCCATTCACGTTCAGCACCAATAATAAAACCTAGAGCGATGCCGATAGCTAAGTCTACAATAAACGACCAGGTGGTCGGATCAATACCTAGAAATTGAGTTATTTCACTTATCATAGATTAAGCAAGCTAAGATAACACGAAATAGTTAAGTGTGGAAGAATTGACTTTATTTACCAAAGATTTTTTATCGAGAATGGTGTGCAGATGTAATGCTGGGGGATTTTATGGTCACGAGTTACGACAGGACTTGGTCACTCTCGTAGGTATTCTGTTTCGTTCCTCACAGAATACCTCACTCGCTCGACCCCGACTTAACCGTGACCGAGGCAATAGGGTCATGATTTATCACTTTTTGTGGTCACGAGTTATGGCAAGACTTGTCCTGACGAAAGGTGCGCAGGAACCATTCTTCGGGTCCACACAATAACAAAACCGCCCGAATATATATAGGGTCATGATTTATCACTTTTTGTGGTCACGAGTTACTAAGCTTTTATTTCGCTACGCTTATAAAAGCTAAGTACTCTCGACCCCGGCTCGCGGTTCATCGCCCTAGGGACAGGCGATTCCCAGCGATCCGCCTTCCACAGCAGCCGCAAGTGACGAAGGTCACTTGCTAAACGAATAAACCACCAACTTATAGTTGGTGGTTTATTCGTTTTCTGCTGTGGACTCGACAGGACTAGGTCACACTCGTGGATATATTTTCGTCTTACAGACTCAAATCTATCTCACTCCATTGACCTCCACTCGTCGCGGTCCTCGGCTTCGCCTGCGGACTTCGTCGCGACTCGGTTCGAGTCCAGTCGATGTCTCACAAAAACAACAACACCAAAGGTTGCGCTTTGGTGTTGGTTTTTGTGGACACGAATCACTAAGTATAATCATTCGCTTCGCTCTGATTCTACTAAGTGTTCTCGACCCCGGCGCACTCGTGGCAAAGCCACATCGTTTACACCCTCCACAGACTAAAAATAGCCCGCAGGGGCTATTTTCTTAACGTCTGTGGACTCGACAGGACTTGAACCCGCTACCTCCTCAGTGCAAATGAGGCGCTCTACCAGATGAGCTACGAGCCCAGAATCACTCTACGAGTGAAGTTAGACTATGATAATAGAAGCCAAAGATAAGTCAAGGGCTAGCGACCCAGTAGCCATGGTTTAGACGCGTCAGCTGATGATTCGCCGGCAATGGTCAGAATATTGCCACTAAAACTAGCGTCAGCTGCAGCGTCTATGAGTAGATTTACTCTTTCTCCATTGCGCTTTAGGGGGTAGATGGTGTCGCGCAGAGAATCGTAAACAAAAGGACTACAAACATCGGATGCTAGTTGTTTTACTTCACAAAAGAAGACGTACTCGGCTGATTTTGAACTGGTATAGTTTAGCTTCCCTACGTGTGTACCCTGAGTAGCAAAATCTGGGTCTGATTCGATACTTGCTTCATCTGCTTGAAAGCTCAAGGTCTTATTTCCTTCAAGGGTGGCCACCAACAAGACTCCATCGCGGTACTCAACGATTGACGTTTGAGCTGGATCAGTCTTCAATTGTTCCTGTCCACTGATAACTGAAGCAGTATTTTGGACCTGATTAACAGCTGACAGCTCAGCTGTTAGTGAAGGAGGTGTAAAGGTTGAAAATCCGATAAATGCAGTGATCCCACCGATAAAATATGAGACTACGACGAGCGCAGCTCTTTCATGTCTTGTGTCTTCCATATTTTGATATTATAACTCTTATTTAATGACTGATTGGGGTTATCCTCAGCTCTTAGCCGTTTCTATTAAATGAGCAATTAGTTCCTTGTATGTCAAGCCTACTGCCGCCGCCGCTTTAGGAAAAAGAGATTCACTCGTTAAACCCGGCAGAGTATTTACCTCAAGAAAATACACTTCCCCGTTACGAACAATGAAGTCGCTACGTGAGTATTGCTCTAGACCTAACTCTTTATGGACCAAGGCCGCAATTTCTGCCAGTTTAGTTCGCTCAGCGTAGGTGAAATTCCCAGGGCAGATTTCTTGCGTCTCACCAGTATACTTAACGTCACTAGAAAAGAACTTAGAAGTGACAGGGGGAATTATCTCAATAATAGGGAAAGTGTAAATCTCTTCATTACGAAAATTCTCTAACGTGGCACAAGTTGCCTCTCTTCCCATGATATACTCCTCGACCAAAATATCTTTGAATCTTGGTAATGATCTGAAGAGTGCCTCCTCGAGCTCATCTTCACCATGCACTATCTCCACCCCAAAAGACGATCCGCTCGAGACCGGCTTAACGACATAGTCGGGACCAAACCGAGAAGTTATTTCGGTCACTAGCAACTCTAAATAGGGCAGATCATCTTCAGTCACTAAAAAATCATTAGGCATCAAAATCCCCCGATCCTTTAGGGTGCGCTTGGTGAACTTTTTATTGAAAGCAATCGCTGAGGGTAAGGAGCGACTGCCGGTAAAAGGGATATTATGCTTTTGAATTAAATTTTGTACCTGCCCATCTTCTCCATATTGTCCGTGCAAAGCCAAAAAGACAACGTCAGTGCCGGTAAGAATATGTTCTGGTCGGCGCACAACTCCACCACTAAGCCAGTCTCCGTTTTTGGCGATGATAACGTCATTAACTGACTGGTACTGTCCACTAAGAGAGCGCAGAACATTCGCCCCAGTCTTTAAGGAGACTTCATATTCCTCACTTGGTCCACCCCGGAGGACAGTAATACGCTTGTGACTCATACCCTATGATAACATAGCTAGAAAGCAACCAACTTATTTCCCCCAAATCTAATTAAGAGCCGCCCGACGACTTTTATGTCGAAAATAAGTAATCGCAAAGCGGTGAGCTTCAGCATTGGCTAGTAGAATCTCTAGCTGATGAGTCTTCAAGATTGAGGCCAGGGCTATGACTCTTTCCGGCTTATGTTGTGCGTTCTTGGTAACAGCCGCCACCGGTATACTAAGATTTACTTCACTCAACACCTCCTCGGCCACTCGCTTTTGTACTTCGTTTCCATCGACCACGATCAGCTTAGGCAAGGGCCACTCAGTATGTGTTAGCCGTCGGGAGAGAATTTCGCGCAAGGCAGCTGGATCGTTTGCTTGTTTGACAGAATTTATTTTAAACTTACGGTACTCAGATTTCTGCGGTTCTTGACCAGACACCACGGTCATAACACCAACCATACTCTGCCCAGCCAAGTGCGCTACATCATAAGCTTCAATGCGAAAAGCAGATTTATCAGGACTGTCATTAAGTTCGCGTTTGATAAGAGCGATATCTTCAATATGTTTAAGAGCGAAGATTTTTCTCTTAACCAATTCAGCAGCTTCAAACTCCTCATTTTTAGCTAGTCTCTGCATTTCCCTTTCAAGTTCATTTACTATAACCAACTTTTTACCCTGGAAGAATAATTTAAGATGTCGGATGGTCTTTTGATAGGCCTCTTTATCCCCCAGTTCAGGGTAAAGACCAATCTGACGGTTGAAGTCAATTCGACCTTTGACCACTTTTGATTTTTCTGTACCGATTGGCAATTTTGTGTCGTAGAAACGAAACAAACGTCTGACAATTTTTAGAGCGTCACGTAATAGTCCGCCACTAGGGAGCGGTCCAAAATGGCACTGAATCTCCTCCTCGGCAAACTTCTCCGTCAAATCCTTACCCCGTACCAAAAGCACTCTAGGCCATTCTTCTTTGGTTATTACCAGGTGATTATAGCTCTTATCATCCTTGCTACGAGAATTAAACTTTGGCTTATGAGAACGAATTAAGTTGGTTTCCAGAATCAAAGCCTCTAACACACTGTCAGTAGTAGTAAAATCAATCGTGGCGGCCTCAACGACCATGTTCTCAATTAAAGCTGAACGAACCTCCCTTATATTAGGTACAAAGTAGCTTTTAACGCGCTGTTTGAGCGAGGTAGCCTTTCCGATATAGAGAACTTGCTTCTTGTCACCCAAAAAGAAATAGACCCCGGGTACGTCAGGTAGATTTATATCCTTTAGATCCGTTTTGATCATAAGCAAAAAACCTTATGTTCGTTTTTTGGTCTGCAGGGCCTTTTTAAGATAGTGACCGGTAAATGATTTTGGGTTGGCAGCCACTTCCTCTGGCGTTCCTTTAGCCACAATGTCGCCACCACCAGCTCCCCCTTCTGGTCCAATA
>JBGSWM010000049.1:0-3832 GCA_041752435.1 Minisyncoccia bacterium
GATTGCTTCTTCAGGCAGCGACCTGTTCATGCAGATGTGGAATCCGGCTGGCGGCTTCGTCATCGGTGACTCGCTGGCGCTCGATGCGTGGCACATGCTGACGATCGAGCTCAACACCCTGAGCGACGAGATCATCTACTCGCTCAACGGGGAAGTGGCCGGGACCTTCGGTGCCAACGGTACAACGTCGCTCCTGAACGTCATGTTCCAGGGCGTCAACCCCTTCAGCAGCAACGAGACCGGTTCGATGACAGTCGCCTTCGACAACCTGCTCCTCGAGGACGGCAACGCCGTACCCGAGCCGACCGGCCTGGTCTTGGCGATGACGGCCCTGTTGGCCATGCCCATCGCCACCCGGCGAGCCAAGGCCAAGCACAAGCAGCGTCGCCTGGCCGTCCTCGGCACCAGCTGAGCGGCAAGCCTGCCACAGTAGAGAAGAGCGAAAGCTCCTCCCTACCCAACCCCGCCACGGCGGGGTTTTTTCTTTGTTATAATATAGTTTGGCAACAATCAAACAGGAGACAGTGATGAACCTTCTTCGCACTCTGTTCTTTGTAAGCGCTCTCGCCCTAACAGCCGATCAAGCGGCGGCTGAGTCTTTTCTCAGGCGAGTTCATCTTGATCTGGCCCTATCATCTGGGCCGAGCTGTCAACCAGAGTCGACCGTCTTCTTTGGTCGCCAGGAAACGATCGAACGCACGACTAATCCTTACCATTTCGTGCACTGCTCGCTACGCTCCTTTGCGGAGCCAAAGCCAACCACTGGCTTCATGGGAGCGGCTGTCACCTACAAATTGAGTGACGGGCCACGGGGCCTTAGACTACTCAAGCTCGGTCTAGAGCTTGAGGACAAGTTCACCAAAGCCACCTTCAAACTGCGCGGACGAGGGAGAGTTTTCTTCACCCTCGAAAGTAGCTGGTGAGGCGGTCGCAGTGATCGAAAAAGGCCAGGAAGATGCGCAAGCATCTTCCCGGCCTTTTCACATTTTCACTACTAGACTAACTAAGCCACCGGTACTGCCTCTTTCTTTTTTGTCGGCTTACTCACCTTAATTGCCTTCTTCTTAACTTCAAAGTTTAGCTCGCCCTTTTTCATCGTCACCACTACCGTACCGCGCTGTAGCATCCCCTCGCCCACCATCATGTTGGCGACCGAAGTTAGAATCTTGCTTTGAATCACTCGCTTGAGTGGTCGTGCACCAAACTTTGGATCATAGCCTTCTTTGGCTAGGTACTCCAAGACCTCGTCAGAGACAGTGAGAACAATGTCCTTCTTGGCCAAACGACGCTTGACGTCTTCTACCTGCAGACCTACGATACGGCGAATAGTTTCGGGAGAAAGGATATCGAAGGTAATAATCTCATCAAGACGATTAATGAATTCTGGGCGGAAGAAAAGCTTAAGACTCTCCATCACCTTGTCTTTGGCCTGGACGTACTGAGCAGCATCTCCCTTATCACTCGCAAAACCAAAGCTCGACATCCGGTCGATGTGCTCGGCGCCGATGTTTGAAGTCAGGATGATTACGGTATTACGGAAGTTTACCTTGCGCCCCTTGGCGTCAGTCAGGTGTCCCGAGTCTAGAACCTGGAGGAGAATATTGAAGACCTCAGGATGAGCTTTTTCAATTTCATCGAGCAGGATGACTGAATATGGGCGATGACGAACCCGCTCGGTAATCGAACCTCCTTCTTCGTGTCCCACATAGCCTGGTGGTGAACCAATGATCTTGGAGACCGAGTGCTTCTCCATAAACTCTGACATATCAATCCGCAAAAGAGCGTCAGGGTCATTGAACATAAATTCAGCTAGAGCCCTGGACAACTCAGTCTTACCCACTCCAGTTGGTCCAAGGAAGAGGAACGAACCAATCGGTCGATTCGGGTCAGCGATACCAGCGCGCGAACGCTTAATCGCGTCAGCGACTAGTTTGATAGCGTGATTTTGACCAATCACTTTGTCTTGTAGGTCCTCCTCCATGCGGGCTAGTTTCTTCGCCTCAGCTTCAAGCATGCGCGAGACTGGAATACCAGTCCAACGTGAGACTACAAGAGCAATATCTTCTTCAGTCACTTCTTCCTTCAAGAGCCGACGACTGCGCTGGAGTTTCTTGAGACGCTTGGTCTTTTCATCGAGACTCTTCTGCACTTTAGGAATAGTGTCGTAGCGAATCTCGGCCGCTTTGGTCAAATCGGCCACGGCCTCGGCATTATCAGCCTCAATTCGCAATTCTTCGAGCTCCTTCTTGAGCGTACTCATTTCGCCGAGCGCATTCTTTTCATTTTGCCACTTGGTCTCAAGCGCCGAAGTAGTTTCTTTTAATTCACCAATCTCTCTTTCAATTTCTTTGATACGATCTTTGATTTTTTTCTTATTTTCAGATACTTCTACCTCTTTACGCAAAGCTTCACGCTCAATTTCCAGCCGACGCACCTTTCGATCAGAAATAACTAATTCCTCAGGTTTGTTCTCAAGCGAGATGCGCAGAGCTGAAGCCGCTTCGTCGATCAAGTCAACCGCCTTGTCAGGCAAGAAACGATCACTGATATAGCGCGACGAGAGATTAACCGCCGAGACAATCGCGTCGTCAGTGATACGGACGCCATGAAAGAGCTCGTATTTTTCTGACAGTCCGCGCAAAATCGCCACCGTGTCTTCCGGTGATGGTTCGTTCACAAAGACCGGTTGGAAGCGCCTGGTCAAAGCCGGGTCACGCTCAATGTGTTTTTGATATTCCTTGAGAGTGGTGGCGCCAATTACGCGTATTTCACCTCGCGCCAGCGCGGGCTTCAGCATATTAGAAGCGTCCATTGACCCCTCCGCCTGCCCAGCCCCAACAATGGTGTGCAGTTCGTCAATGAAAAGAATTACCGCGCCGGCTGAATTCTCCACTTCTTTCATGACTGCCTTAAGTCGCTCTTCGAATTCACCCCGGAACTTTGTCCCCGCGACTAGAAGCCCAATATCAAGCGAGAGAATTTCTTTCTCTTTAACTGACTCAGGCACCTGTCCTAAAACGATTTGTTGCGCGAGACCTTCGGCAATTGCCGTCTTACCTACTCCAGCTTCACCGATGAGAACGGGATTATTCTTGGTGCGACGAGACAGTATTTGGATAACGCGCTGAATCTCTACGTCACGACCAATCACCGGGTCAAGTTTATTTTCTTGGGCCAGCTTAGTTAGATTGCGCGTGTATTTCGCTAGCGAGCGATACTTCTTTGGTGTTTCAACGTCGTTGGTACTATTCTCTCGAATCTCCTTGATCGTGCGGAGGACTTTTTCCTTATCGATAGCAGAACGTTGTAAGACCTCAGCGGCCGGGCCAGGATTTTCCAAGACTGCCACAAAAAGATGTTCTACTCCGACATAAGAGTCACCCATTTCTTCAGCGTAGCGACCAGAGTGCTCTAAAGCCTTGGCCAACTCGGGCGTGAGATAAAGCTGGTACGAAGGCGAAAGTGTGGTCTGCATCTCCACCACCTCAAGGGCCTCAAGCAAGAGGTCAGTGAAAGCAATAATATCAATATCCAGTCTATCCAAGATAGAGATAACAGTACTCTCGTCCTGCATCGACAAGGCCGTCAACAGGTGAACCGGGTTGACGTGATTTTGCCCCCGCTCAATCGCTAACTCATGCGCTTTGCGAATGGCTTCTTTGGCTTTGGATGTAAAATTTTGGAAATTTGGCATAAGATAATTTGATTATACGTTACCGGTGGTCAATCAGAAAAACAGCCTGTTATTAAATACCGAAAAGCGGCCAGGTATACGTACTCCTATATTGCAACGATTAGCCTACTTAGTCAATGAGGCTTGCTTCTGACAAAA
>JBGSWM010000050.1:0-3407 GCA_041752435.1 Minisyncoccia bacterium
GCGTCCCGACGAGACGCAAGGGTCGGCGCAGCTCTTCAAAGTCTGGATGAGTCTCGGGAATAACATCGCAGGCAGCGGTCAAAATCTGGGCCGTCTCCACGGCCCGTAGCTGGTCACTAGTGATGACATGAGTGGGTTGCAAGGCCGAGACTTTGCCAATAATCGCCTCGACCTGTTGCTTACCAAAAGCATTGAGGGGAGTATCGGGATGCTGATGACGATGAGCCAGATTACCATTGGTCTGGCCATGTCTAACAAAATAGACTTCCATATACTTATTCTACAAAATGATTATGGTCATTAAAAGTCAGTAGGGACCATGGACTATTATCTTGAGCCGCTTTATTAATCACAGTAATGCCTGTATTAGTGGTTTCTAGATATCGACCAGCATGAAATATGCCGGCAGCTGTTCTATCTGGCTCATGTTGATTTAAAACCAAACTAACCAAAGTGCGCATAAACGTACCGTGAGTAATGACTAGGATTTTTTTAGCTTCAACAGTTTCAAGTCTAGCCAAAGCAGACCTGGCTCGCGTCACCACTTCGAACAAAGTCTCTTCATCTTCAAAACGAAAGTTGCTTATATCCGGGGCTGAGTCTCGACTACTCAGATATTCATTAATTCTATTTCCTTCCACTTTCTCATACTTAATACCTACAGTACTTGTCGGCCCTTGTACCTCTTTGAATAAATCTGAAGATTCAAACTCAATTCCTAGTTTAAGCTGTAAGATATCAGCCGTCTGTTTAGCCCTAACGTAGGAACTACAATAAGCTTTATCGAAATTTTCACTCTGCAAACGAAGGGCTAAATTCTCAGCCTGAAGAAAACCCTGGGGCGAGAGTACATCACTCTCGTCTTGCCAGACCTGGGCCAGATTGGCCACTGTTTCACCATGACGAACTAAGTACACTGTCTTCATAGACTAGTAGTTTCCACGATAGCAATCTCGAGTGGTAGGTGCGGCAGGGGTGAATAATTTATCTCTTCGGTAGCAATGAGGAAGCGGCGCAGTAGATGGGAATTTAGTGGCGAGTCTTTCTTGGCAGCTAGCTTTGCGATCACCTCCTTACTCTCAGGTGAGAAGACAGACAAGAGCTCGTCCGCCTCAGCTGGCTGATGGCGCAGCAGCATAATGGCGCGTAAGGCCTCAAGGAGTAGACGAGAAAAAAGCTTCATATCAGCATGGATACCGACCGCTTCGTGAATGGCTGACAAAGCCGCCGCAGTGTCTTTACTATCTAGAGCCTCAAGGAGTTTAAGTAGAGTCGAGTTGCGAGGTGCCCCGATTATTAGCGCTACCTCGTCGACACTGCCAATCTGGTCGCCTGAAGCCAAAATGACTTTTTGGGTGATACCCAGCGCATCACGAAATGATCCGTCAGCGGAGAGAGCGATCAAATCCGCCGCCTCTGGCGCAAGAGTGAAGCCTTCTTTCTTAGCCACGTCTGTCACCGTCGTCGCCAAGACAGCACGGGAAGGCGAGCGAAAGCGAAAGACCTGGCAACGAGACAGGATAGTATCGAGCAGCTTCTCTTCTTCGGTCGTAGCGAGGATGAACACTACATGAGCTGGTGGCTCTTCGAGGGTCTTTAAGAGAGCATTAAAAGCCTCCTTGGTGAGCATGTGGACCTCGTCGATGATGTAGACCTTGTACTTTGATTCATAAGGTACAGTGTGGACCGCTTCTTTCAACTCGCGAATGTCATCAATCCCCCGATTGCTCGCCGCGTCTATCTCGTAGAGATCAACCGCGCTGGTGCCGATTTCTTTGGCAAAAATCCGCGCCATGGTGGTCTTGCCAGTTCCCCGGGTACCAGAAAACAATAAAGCGTGCGGTATCTCCCCCTTTTTAATCGCGCCGGCAAGAACTTTTATAATCTGCTCTTGGTCTCTAACTTCGGCAAAATTCTCTGGTCGATATTTTCGATATAAAGCTCCGTGTTCAGTCATGTTGCTAGTATAGCAAATTATTTGAGCTCTGCTTTTTGGTGGATAAATTCGCGCAAAGTGGCAACGTCACTAGCTAAATCACTACTACCCAAGACCACATAGCCGACGGTCTTTGTCCCTCCCTCAGCAAATTCTTCTTCAAATAAAGCCACGATAGTGCGGTTGGCCGCTTCGGTATAGCCATGCTTGCCCCCGCGATAGCTTTTATCCCACACTGGGCTGTTATTGCGCCAGGAGACATAGGGTCCAGAGCGCTGTGAGAGTTGCATGATATCAAAGAGATGCGGCTCGCGAGCATAGAGCTCGGTCGTGAGCTTAATCAAATCTCGCACAGAAGCCTGGTTTTGATCGGATAAGCCCGAAGCGTCTACGACCTGAAGCGAAGTGGCACCAAGGTCAGCGGCATAGGTATTCATCTGCCTGACAATATCACCCTTTGTCACTCTTTCGTATAAAACAGCGGCGTCATTGGAGGATTCGAGAAGCAGCGGGAAGAGCAGCTCGCGCGCTTCATAGCTCTCACCGACACTGAGCCGCCCTGCGCGACCATGTCCGAGCAAATCACTCTCAGTGACTGTGTAGTCACCCTCAGCCACTAGGGTCCGGAGCACGACCGAAGCTGTGAGAAGCTTCGTGATTGAAGCAATCGGCAGAACATCGTTTGGCTTTTGAGCAGCTAAAACTTGTCCTGTTTCGACATCAAAAATACCGTAAGCAGAAACGGGCAAAACTGGACCAGTGTCGGTCAAGATGACCTGTCTCGGCACATAAGCCACCTCTACTTTTATATCATCTTGATCCTTAGCCGAAGCGAAGCTGGAGATAGCCAAGACGACCACGACTAAAGACACGACAAAGACTTGGTACGGATGAAGCAAACGCATACCCTATTTTACCTTAAAGTTTTGGTGAGAATTGGCTTTATCCATAAAAACCGCCGCTCGTGATAAGGGAGCGACGGTCTTTATGGATAGCTCTAGCGTCCTAAACAAAACTACTTGCTTGAAACCTTCTTAACTGCTTTCTTCACGGCTTTTTTAGCAGCCGCCTTTTTTGGGGCGGTCGTTTTGACCAAACCTTGCCAGTGACCCTTCATCTCCTTCTTAAAGTCAGCTAGTTCAGTCTTTGAAGCCGCCTTGGCAGTGACGTATGTACCCATCACTGTCTCAATCAACTGCTCATATTCTTCCTGAGTCATGTCCTTGGCCTTTTCGATGCCTTCAAGGACCTCGGCCTTGGCCTTTAGTGCCCAGCTCTTGACCGCTTTGCGATTCTTGGCCGCATCTTTGCTACCGTAGAGAAAATACCCTCCGGCCGCAGCCGCTAAAGCCGCCGTGATACCAACCCCGAGACCAATTGCTTGATTCTTAGATAGATTCGTCTTCTTCGTTGTTTTCTTGGTTGCCATATGATTTTTGCTTACGACTTGTAAATGGTCGTTTTCGTCTTG
>JBGSWM010000051.1:0-8638 GCA_041752435.1 Minisyncoccia bacterium
TCTTCATCCACTTAACCAACATTTCAATACAAAGATCACATTAAACCTAAGAGAAAAGACCCCGACGGGTCTTTTCTCTTAGGTTTGTTGCCAAATAGGGGTTTTTCTTGTAGGATACGCAAGCTTCTAAGTAGGGACTTGGTATGGAACAAGACCTGAAAACAATTTAATTAAACAAATATTCATGGCAAAAAAATTAGTAAAGAAAATTAAGGTTCAAGCGACCGGTGGTAAAGCCACCCCAGCGCCACCTTTGGGTCCGGTACTCGGACAAGCTGGTATCAATATCGGTGAATTCGTCAACCAATTCAACGAACAAACTCGTGACCGAATGGGTCAGGTAGTGCCGGTAGAGTTGTCAGTTTATGATGACCGAACTTTTACTTTCATCACCAAGGTTTCGCCAATGTCTCGTCTGATCTTAAAGGCGATTGGTAAGGACAAGGGTTCAAGCAAGAATGCTGTCTCAAAGGTAGGTAAGCTTACTAAGGCTCAGATTCAATCGATTGCCGAAGAAAAGATGCCTGACCTCAATGCCGCTTCACTTGAAGCAGCGATGAAGACCGTGGCTGGTACTGCTCGCAGTATGGGCATCGACGTAGAATAAATCTACGTCGATGAAGGTTGCCATCTATTTAGCGACGTAAGGAGCAAAATAGCGACAACCTAAACAGCTTCTGTAAGAAGTCGACGTAGAATAAATCTATATTGAAGAATTAAAAGACGCCGGTCCCTTTGGGACCGGCGTCTTTTAATACGTTTGTCATTATAAAGTACCCCTAAATATACCTGTTAACAGGTATATTTAGGGGGTTGTCCCAAGAAAGCAGGGAATCTTTTCCATATATAAAATATAAATAAGCCCACCGGCTTCTAGACGGTGGTGGTTCTGTAACACAAAAGAAAAAGACCAGCCGCAGCCGGTCTTCATCGAGCGTCCCGCAGGTCGCTGCTGCTCAGGCTGCCTGCTGGATGGGCAGAACGACTGTGCTGATAACCTTGTCCCAGGCGTCGAGTGTCCCGCAAAACTTGTCGCGACGTGGCGGCAAGTGCAGCAGTAATTCATTCGGGCGAACTCGGACCATTTCGCGGATCGCTTTCGGGTTGGGTTGGAATACCCTGTCTGACGGCACCTGGCCAGCAAAGACGAGGGTGAAATTCCTGTGGGCCGGTTGATTGCGCCGCTCCGGGACGTGGTTTACATAGCGGTTTACTTCTGTCGGTTGAAAGCTGACAGTGCCGTCTGGGCAGCCCAGCTTTCTCACAAGAGCACGCCTCAAGCCGTCCGCAAAGGTGTAGTCCGTACGCTTCAAGGTCACTTGCACCGGCGAAAACCAAGGCCAAGTGTTTGGCACTTGAGCCGGTTTGACGAGGAAGCAAAAGCCTTCTTCGTCGAACAGGATCAGACTCGCAGCCAATTTGTCTGTTCCATCCTGGCAACAAGACGGAATCACCCGGTGGATGGCGACGGGCTGCGGGATGCATGAAAAAAGATCTCGAGTCAATTCCTTCTCCTTTATGTTGTCCCACGAGTCCTTTACTCGCTTACGCTTTATAACATAATAGTGACGAGGTACAAGCTTGGTCGGTGCGCTTCACTTGCGCACCTACCCTTGCTACTATGTGGGACATGCAATTCATACCCGTAAGGACTCGTGTTCTCACTCCGCCCCAAGACGACCTGCTTGTTGCACTAGCGGAAGCCTTACCGCCTTTGCGGGAGAAAGACGTTCTTCTCGTTAGTTCCAAAGTGGTCGCGATTGATGAAGGTCGGACGGTCAAGGTGGGCGAAGCCGACAAAGCTGCCTTAGCCAGCGCTTCGGCTGATCTCATTATTCCGCGGTCATACTGGTCGTCGCCACTCTCGGTCGTGCACCATACATTTCTGGGTGATGCCGGTATCGACGAAAGTAATGGTAATGGGTACCTAGTTTTGCTCCCCGAAAATATCTTTGCGTCAGCGGAGAGGTTGAGAATCTGGCTTCAAGCTACGTATCAGCTAAAAGAGATTGGTGTCATTATCACCGATAGCCGCTCTTCTCCGTTTCGCTTTGGTGCCACTGGCGTCGCTCTAGGCTGGGCTGGTATCGTGCCGATTGAAGACTGTCGCGGGCGGGCAGATTTGTTTGGGCGGGAAATAAAGTATGAGAAAGCTAATGTGGTTGATGGTCTAGCGGCGGGAGCCAATGTCCTCATGGGGGAGGTAGATGAGTGTATACCAGTGGTGATTGCCCGCGATATTCCTCGTCTACAATTCACTTCAGAAAACACCAAAGACCAACTGTTTGTCGACTTTAAGGATGACACCTTCCGGGCGCTGTACGAACGCTTCCTGCCTTAGCGTCTTTTGCGCTCTAGATCAATCCATTGAAACTCAATATTGCCGCTAGTCTCCCCGGTGTATTCTTTGACCGGGATAAAATCATCCTCATAAGCGGGGAAGAAAGTATCGGCCAAGGCTGGTTCATCATCGATGATGGTCAGATGCAGGCGATCGGTGTAGGGCAGGGCGGCGGCGTAGATTTCGGCTCCGCCACCGATATGTATCTCCTCTGGGCCAAGCGACTCAGCGATACTAAGGGCTGCCTCAAGTGAAGTGGCAACTTCTACGCCCGGGTAGGAATAGCTGGCATTTCGGGTGACGACGATATTTTGTCGATCGGGTAAAGGTTTACCGAGCATGGCGACAATCGACTCAAAAGTCTTTCGCCCCATGATGATGGGGTGGCCGAGGGTTAATTCCTTAAAGCGCCGCAGGTCAGTGGGAATATGCCAGAGGAGCTTGTTTTTGTACCCGAGCGCGCGCTTTTTGCGACTTAAGGCGGCAACGATTACTATCGGGGCGGTAGTTTTATACATGGCAGTCATTATGCCACATTGTCCCGAGACTGTCTTTTTGTGCCGTCAGGCGGAGTCACGTATAATGTACGGACTATGGCTCATTACGAAATTGAAATCAAAAGCTTGCTCGGTGAAGCGGCCGCGGCCGAAGCTCTCAAGGCTAAGTTGTGTGCCCTTGACCCCGACTCCGCTTGCATCGCTAAGAACGTCCAGCTTAATCACTACTTTGCGGGGGGAGATATCAATGCTCTTTACGAAGCGACCAAGCATTTATTCACTGAAGAAGAGCAGTCTAAGTTCTCGAAAATCGTTGAAGTCGGGAGTGATTTCTCGGTTCGTACCAGACAAAAGGATGAAGAAGTGCTGCTCGTGGTTAAGGCGGCGGTTGATGGCGGAACCAGTGCCAACACTGTCTCGAGACTCGAGTTCGAGGAACCGGTCGCGCTCACTTTAGAGGCTCTCGACACACTCTTGCTTGAAGCTGGTTATGAGTACCAGGCCAAGTGGTCACGTTCACGCGAAGAGCACACCTACAAAGGCGCGACGGTCTGTATCGACAAAAACGCTGGCTATGGCTACCTGGCTGAGTTTGAAAAAGTCGTCCCGCACGACGCTGATGTATCTGGAGTTCGCGCCGAGCTTGAGTCACTGATGGCGGAGCTCGGGGTAGAGGAGTTGTCCCAAGAACGCCTAGCGCGCATGTTTGCCCATTATAATGCCAACTGGGCTGATTATTATGGAACGGAAAAGACGTTCACCATTGAATAATAAATATGAAAATCTTACTACTAGATGCCGATGGAGTAGTGTTGGTCAAAGGCGAGTATTTTAGTGAAAAGTACGCCCGAGAATACAAATTACCCATTGAGGAGGTGGTGGAATTTTTCAAGGGTCCTTATGTCGAGTGTCAGAAAGGGGAGGCTGATTTGAAAGAGGTGATACAACCGTATCTTCAGAAATGGGCCTGGACTGGTAGTGTCGAAGATTTTCTTGAGTATTGGTTTAGGAGTGACGTCGTCCCTAATGAGACTATGGAGAAGACCCTGGCTGAGTTTAGAGCTCGGGGTATCAGAATTTATCTCGCTTCCAACAATGAGAAATATCGCGCCGCCGAGATAGAAAAAGTACTGACCGAACTAAATATATTGGACGGTTTTTATTTCTCTTCCGCCCTGAAAGTCCGCAAAGAAGACCCTAGCTACTTCACGCATATTCTAAAAGACTTAGCGGTTGCGCCAGAAGAGGTTGTTTTTGTCGACAATGAGCAAAAGAATGTGGATTCGGCGGCCAGTGTCGGTATTGAGGCGTTTTTGTATAATGAACAAACCCTGACTGACTTACTAGAAAAATCTAACCCAGCTTAAATTATGTTTCTCTCTGATGTCGATATTATGAAGGGCGTGCATGATGGCAAAATTGTCATTAAGCCTTTTCGGGAAGAGCAGTTGCAGTTGGCGAGTTATGATGTCACCCTGGGTAACGAGTTTGAGGTGGTAGACCGACACCAGATAGAGGCCTCAGATCCCGCGCGCAAGGTATATCCAGCCACCAGGAAAGTCATCATTCCCGACGATGGGGAGTTTGTCCTTCATCCTGGGGAGAACGTGCTCGGGAAGCAGCGGGAGTTTATTGGCGTAGATAATGAGCATCTGATTTTGCTCTCCGGGAAGAGTAGTCTCGCGCGGGTGGGGCTAGTTGTTCATAACACCGCTATGCTCTTTAATCCCGGCCATCATTTTTATCCGACCTTTGAGCTCGTCAACAGCAGCAATATCCCGATTATTCTTCGCCCCGGTATGGAGATAGCGCAGCTTATCTTCGCCCGCCTGACTTCACCGACCAGTAAAGACTACATGGGTGAAAGTGGTGTCGGCCGCTATGACGATCAGAACTCTGACCACTTCGCCGCGCCGAAAAAATAATTAATTTAATTAGTCTTACTATCACCATGTCTAAAAAACACCCCGAGTACCAGTACTTAGAACTCATGCAAGAACTACTTGAGAGTGGCGACCGCCAGGAAGATGCTCAGACGGGTGATGTTACCTACAGTCTTTTTGGAAAGCAGTTACGTTTTGACTTAAGTGAAGGACTGCCGCTTTTGACCACTAAAAAAGTTTTTTGGAAGGGCGTCTTGCATGAGCTTTATTGGTTCATGTCCGGGCAAACCAATATTAAATATTTGGTAGATAATGGCGTACACATTTGGGATGATTATCCACTCCGTATCTATAATGACAAGCGTGAAAATGAAGACTGGCCAGAGCTGACCAAAGAGGAATTTGTTGCCAAAATAGAAGGTGACGCAGAGTATGCAGCGCTGCATGGCGAGTTGCCGCATATCTACGGTGAGATGTGGCGCGCCTGGCCGCGTAAGGATGGAAGCAAAGGAGTTGACCAGCTACAGTGGGTGGTTGATGAGGTAAAAAAAGACCCAAGTTGTCACAACGCAATTGTAAACAGTTGGAATCCAGAATATCTCTATGGCATGGCCAAGCCGGGAGAGGCTTGCCGGTTTCCGATTTGTCACAATATGTACCAGGTCAATATCAAGAATGGTAAATTGTGTCTTCAGCTCTATCAGCGCTCGGCCGATATTTTCCTCGGTGTGCCATTTAATATCGCCAGCTACGCTCTACTGACGATTGTGCTGGCCAAGATTACTGGTTATGAGCCAGGGGAGTTCGTTCATACTTTTGGTGATGTTCATATTTATGAGACCCATAAGGAACAGGCGAAAGAACAGCTAGCACGAACACCATTCTCTTTCCCAACTGTCACTATTAGCGACGAGGTAACTTCGCTCGATAATTTCCGGCCTGAGCAGGTAACTCTCAATAATTACGAATCTCACCCCCCAATCAAAGCCGCCCTAGCCGTCGTCGGTGGTTACAACGAAAAAATCCATAAGAAACAAGGTTAGCAAATGAAAAAGTCCGACTCCTGTCGGGCTTTTTCTTGTCCGACGGGATTGTGATACAATCTGATCATTAATTTCGTACCATGATCTAACGCCCCTCGTTCAATTCTGACTGACTTTTATCTAGTTTTAAGCTATTTACCATGAACGAGTATCAATTCATCAAAGACCAGGATCCAGAACTATACGCCACCTTAGTCGGGGAGGAGGAGCGGGAGCGTAAGGGGGTAGAGCTCATACCGAGTGAGAACTACGTCTCGCGCGCCGTGCGTGAGGCCAATGGCTCGGTGTTTACCAATAAATATTCTGAAGGTTATCCTGGTCGACGCTACTACGGCGGACAGGAGTTTACCGACATCATGGAGACGATCGCGATTGAGCGCGCCAAAAAACTTTTTAACGCTAAGTACGCCAACGTCCAACCGCTGGGTGGGGCGGCGGCTAATGTCGCGATGTACTTTGCTCTCATGGAACCAGGCGACACTGTCCTTGGGATGGACCTAAGCCATGGCGGACATCTCACGCATGGTCACCCGACAACGGCGATTAATAAAGTCTTCAACTTCGTGCGGTACAAGATGAAGGATGTCGACACTGGCGAGATTGACTACGAAGCACTGCGGCAAGTCGCGCTCGAGCACAAGCCAAAGATTATTCTGGCTGGCTTCTCAGCCTATAGTCGCGAGCTTGATTATGAGAAGTTTGTGGCCATCGCGAAAGAAGTTGGTGCGTACACCGTAGCGGACATGGCGCACATTGCTGGACTCATCGCTGGTGGAGTAGCTAAAAATCCGTTTGACGCTGGTTTTGATGTGATCACGACCACTACCCACAAGACGCTCAGAGGCCCACGGGGCGGAATGATTCTCGTGCGCGAGAGTGAGGAGATAGAGAAGAAAATAAATAAAGCCGTCTTCCCGGGGATGCAGGGCGGTCCGCACATGCACGCTATCGCAGCTAAAGGGGTTGCCTTTGGCGAAGCACTTACTCCGAGCTTCAAGGTCTATGCGGCGCAGATTCTCAAGAACGCTAAAGCGATGGAGGTAGTCTTCAAGGCCGAAGGTATAAGACTTCTCTGTGGCGGTACGGACAACCACTTGCTCTTGGCCGATGTCTTTGGCTCGCTTGGTATCACTGGCCAAGAAGCGGAGACGGTCCTTGATGAGGTAGGAATAACTCTCAACAAGAACATGATCGCTGACGAACCTCGGACCGCCATGGACCCCTCTGGTATTCGCTTTGGTACGCCAGCGATGACTACGCGTGGTATGAAGGAAGGGGAGGCTGCTAAGCTCGCTGAGATTATGATTACGACCATGAAGGCCAAGGACGACGCGGCGAAAAAAGCGGCGCTGCAAAAAGAAGTCCAAACCCTCTGCGAAGCCTTTCCCGTGCCAGAGAAGTTTGTCTAAAAGCCTAACTATTCACAACCATCAAAAAGTGTGTCCCAGTTGCAAAACTGGTATTATTGTAGTATGATTGTTTTATGGAGATGTAAGTGATCTCCACCCTCTCCTCCTGGCACATCCGTTGTGCCTTTCTCGGCGGGTCCCTCACACGGACCCGTCTTTTTTTTATACTCTTATCATACTACAATAGTAAACAGTGAATAACTCTTTTTATAATGTCAGACAAAAGATTTCTCGACATTGGCTGACGATTGCCTTTGTGGCAGGTTTTATCACCGACCTTATTCTCCTCAACCAAATCGACAATGCTTTTGATAACGCCGTTTTACTCTTCTATGTATTCCTGGCGACGACTTCACTGATTCTTTTTTATGTGTCAGTGGCGGAGCGGGGACCGGCTTGGCTAGTACGCTTTTTGGCCTGGACCACACCAGTTATCATGCAGTATGCCTTTGGTGGTCTGCTCTCAGGGATGCTTATCTTTTATGGTCGCAGCGGTGATCTATTAGTGAGTGCACCGTTTTTAGCTTTGATTGTCGGAGTGATACTAATGAATGAGTTAGTTAAGAAGCGCTCCGAGCGACTTTTGTACAATGTCTCGCTCTATTTCATTGGTGTCTTTTCCTACTGTGTTCTCATTGTCCCAGTCTGGCTCGGCCAGATGAATGACTTGGTATTTATCGGTAGTGGACTGTTGGCGGTGTTTCTCACCATGTTTGTGATTAAGCTTTTGAAGAAAATTGTGCCCAATTTTTTAACCATGCAAAAGCGTTGGCTGGTTTTTAGTATTGGCTGTATTTACGTTTTGTTTAACACCTTCTATTTTCTGAATATCATTCCGCCGATTCCGTTATCGCTTACACAGCTTAGTATCTATCATAGTGTGGAGAAGACGCTGGATGGCAATTACCGCAATCTAACCGAAGCACGCTCGTGGTACGAGAAGTTGCCATATTTTCCTTTATCAATAAATCCGAGCACTGGTAGTATCGCTTGTTTTGCTAAGGTCTACACCCCAACCACCTTGCGGACCAATGTCGTCCAGCGTTGGGAATACAAGACGAGTGAGGGAGAGTGGCGCGAACACTACGTCCAATCTTATCCGATTGCCGGCAATAATAGTGGAGGCTATCGTGGCTACACCACCATCTCTTCTTTCCAGTCAGGGCGTTGGCGTTGTAGCGTCGAAAACGAGCGCGGGCAGGTCCTTGGGCGTAAGACTTTCACCATCGACACCACTGGCGCCAAGCCCGAACTCGTGACAGTCATTGAATAATTGGGTATTGTACAAAGGACATGAAAGACGTCATACAAAAAGCAGTGGCCGATACCCTCGGCGAACTTGGTCTCGGTGAGGTTGGTTTTGTGGTGGAACATCCAGCCGATTTAACACATGGTGATTATGCTTGTAATGTGGCCATGGTCTCTGCTAAAGCGGCCGGGCAAGCGCCACGCGTAATTGCGGAGC
>JBGSWM010000052.1:0-2996 GCA_041752435.1 Minisyncoccia bacterium
TTGCTGCAAAAAATCGAGACGGCGACTGCGGAGAGGGAAGATAATCGACTACGCCCCAAAACCAAAAAATAACCATGAAACGCTTTAGCGAACAACTTCAAAAGAAAGCCGACAACATCCGCCTTAGTGCGTCGGAGAAGCGTGATTTGCGTGAGCGGGTTTGTGCGTATATGGAATATCATCCATTACCAGTGGCGATGCGTGAGACGACTGCGGTAGAAGGTAAAAAGAACACCACTGTGCCAGTCCAGTTAGTCCATGTGAATGGTTGGCGATTTGTTCAGGGTTTGACGGCCGTGCTTGGTGTTTTGGTCTTGAGCATCACTTACTTGGCTGAACGCTCCGTACCAGGCGACACGCTTTATGCGGTCAAGGTTAGTTTTAATGAAGAATTACGCAGTACCTTGGCCCGTAACTCCTACGATAAGGTGGTTTGGGAAACCGAGCGTCTTAATCGTCGAATTGGCGAGGCTCGTTTGTTGGCTAGCGAAGGTCGGCTGACCGAAGAGGTGGAGACAGCCGTCGCTGAAGCCGTGCGTGAGCACAGTGCGAATGCCCGTCGCGAGATTGCTGTTTTGCAACAAATCGATAAAGAAGAAGCGGCCCTGGCGACGCTGCAGCTCGATACTACTATCGAACTCCAAGCTGAATCATTGATCAAGAATAGTAATAATCAGACGGCGCTGATTATGGATACCGATAGCACCTCCCTCATTGCTACGGCTTTGGTAAATTCACAAGTTTTGGCAGAGAGCCAAAAGACTGAAGAAGCGACTTTGCCTTCCTACACCAGATTACTAGCGCATGTGGAACAAGAAACTACCCGCGCCTATGAATTGCTAACTAGTGTGAGAAAGAATGCTGCGCTAGAGGAGCAGTCAGACATCAAGCGTCGCCTTGAAGATGTCGAAAGAGTCATTACTGAAGCCGCTGGTTTGACAGAAACTGACGATCTTCTAGCGCGCAGTACTCTCGTCGAGGTGCTGCAAAAGACGCAACGCTTGATTGTCTTCATGACCAATATCGATATCCGCAGCAATGTGACAGTGGAAGAGGTGGTGCCGGTTACTCTGACTCCGGAAGAGAGAACAGTGGCTTTAGTGCGCCAAGCGCGAGAAGTTATGGCTATGAGCGAGATTCTACTACCGCTCATGACTGCCACCACTACCGCACCAGAACTAACAGAAAAATTAGCACCAGCGATTTTGGACAGTGTTACTGTTGCTAGTTCTACGCTATCAAATCTACCAATCTCGGCTGAGTTTTTGTCTGGCTATGAAGCTCAAGTTAGTAATGCTCACGCTATTATGCTTGATGCTTTTGCCACCCTCGGTCTCGATCGCTTTGCTGTGGAGCTGCCGGTAGAAGACAAAGAATCAGGCGAGGGAGAATTCGGTACTGATCTACCCGGTGATACTGCCTCAAGTACAGCCACTTCAACCGCTACTAGCACGAGTGATAGGGCTAGTACTACCGATGATGGACTGGAGATTGATTTAGGAGAGATTAGTTTACCAACACCAATTGCCGAAGAAATGGAAATATAAGTATTGATTTGACATTTACTTGCTCTCAAGTATATTTATTCTATGCACGCAAAAGTCACGACCAGGCCAAAAGTTAATGCATCACCAGTAGCATTTTTCGGTTTCATTATTTTTTGGTTTTTTAGCTTTAGCTTTGGGTCGGTAGGCGTCTAGAGAAATTTCTCCTTAACACAAAACCGGCCCCTAGGCCGGTTTTGTGTTTTAGGTGGATAGGATTAGATGAAGGGGGCGAAAGCAGAGGCGGGGTCAGTTATTCGCGGGAAAATTTTAAAGCCTTAAAATTTTCCCGCGAATCGCAGGCTTATCCGCCAGGAAATGCCAATTCGCAATGAGGAGTGGGACTCGGCTGATGCCAAGATAGCCTGCGATTAAACTGTTCCTTTACATAAACTGACAGGAAGGGAAAAATCCATGAGATACAATTTTCAAGTAGCCCTTGGGCTTGAAGTCTACCTCAGACCGGAGTGTGTCGAGATCAGATCAAGGCTAGATGACTCACTTTGGGGAGAGAAGGCTGGTGTGATACATCCCGGCTATGCCTCTGATCAAGTTCGTCTTTGTACCGGTTTTTCAAATGATTCTGGAACCTTGCAAGGGGAGCTTAACGTCTTGAGAGAAAAAGTTGAAAGGGTCACTCTTGGTTCTGTGTTATATAGTGCTGCCAGGCAGACAGAATATCCCAGTGAGGCGCAATCGAGCTTCTGGCAGCGATCAGAGATTCGGGCACTAACCATGCCTCTTCATGATCCGACAGAGGGTAACAGTCATTCAACTGACTTGTATCAACTGGCACATACAGCCAGCTGTGTCGTTGATATCGATGTGAGCAATCAGTCCCCGAGCAAAAGAATTTTGCTTTGGAACCGGCTCAATGCCGTATCGCCTTGTGTACTTCGCGTCTGTGATTACCAGGCCAGTGCTTATCCTAGGCACCGGGCACTTCGCTATGCGGGGAGACCAGAGAGAGTGCCGACTGGTTGGGAGTGGCAGAGTACAGTAGAGGCTTATCAAGAGAAAATCTTGCCGCTCACAAAGGTCTTTGCCCAAACCGAGAGCCGTGCCCGCTTGCGGTCGCTGCTATCCAACGGACTGTTTCATTTTGCGCAGCTCCTTACGGTCGATGGCCGAGAGGTAGTCCGCTGGTGGGTACTACCGACTATGCAACCGGCCAGAATCTTTTTGGTGTTGAAGCAGGTAGAAGATTGGCTGAACCAAACAGCACTGATAGCCAGAGTCAAGAAAAAGCAGTCGTCAGATGGTTTGCTAGCTTCTCTTCCCCCATTTCAAGGTTGGCGGATACCTGTTGATCAGTCCAGTCGTTTGTACATGTGGGAGTCGCACTAGGGGCAGGAAGGGTTAGCGCCCTTTCTGTCACCAATTCTTTCTTCTGTCAGTTCTATTATTGAGGTCACAATTAGAGATAATTGTTATTTCACTTGTAGAAATCAA
>JBGSWM010000053.1:0-4314 GCA_041752435.1 Minisyncoccia bacterium
TTGGGTATTTTGTCATGGCCAAAGTCGATATAGGTCTTGATGGGTAAGACATCATCGTCATCATTTACACGATGTGTGACTTTTTTACCCATGTGAAATGACATGTATTCGTACTTTTCGGGATTCCAGGTTATCTCGTCAGTGTAGTCGTGTTGTTCTTCGGTCACTTCTATACCGGGATAGTTGGCGTAAAGTTGGGCTTCAATCGCATCCTTGGTTTTGCGGCTGGGAACATTGATAAAAAACCTCACTTCCCCGCCGGTAGATACCAGCTCTAGACTGAAGACCAGCGGATACTTACCATCAATCCAGGACTGCATGAGGTTGTCTGCAGAATTAACATTGTGAATTTGCGCTAGAACTGCCTCCATGGCTTCGGGTGACTTAAAGACTTCTTGTGGCAAATGCACACGCAAGGTAGAACGACCTTGCTGGAGGGCAAACTTAAGTCGCACATAGTAGAACCACTTTTCGTAGAGAATGTAGAACAAGGTGAAAGGTAGCCAGATAGGGGTAAGCGCCACCATGATAGAGACGATTGGCTCGATGTTGACGTTCATGATCGCTAAAAGCTTGTACAAGATGTAGAAGCCAGCGACAATAAAAACCGGTCCTGCGATACCGCCACCAATGAGTCTAAATAATTCACCCATAAATTTCCTCTATTGTACTACATAAAAACACCCACTGGACCATTGCCATGTGGGTGCTTTTATTAGACTTCTTTCAAAAGTATTGGGTTCTAGTTTATTTCGGCTAGAGTATATGCGCCATTGGATAGTTTTCGGAAAAGATTGGCATCTTGGAGATTGACGATAATTGTATTGTCTTTGACATAGCGCTCCTTGCGAACCTTGTCGATGATTTCTTCGCGGGTTAGCGGGCCTTCCTTCTCGAGAATCTCGCGCAGAACATCCTTGACGACACCAGCCGTATAGCCCCATTCAGTAAGAGCGTAGAGGCCACGACCAACGAGGACAAAACGCTGGTCTTTGATGAGTTCGTTGTGCGTAGTGGCCACGTGAGCGTTGTGATCAAATAGCTTGTTGATTGCACCAGCGACTTCCTTGAAGTGCATCGGTGAACCATGGCGCTTCACTGCTAGGTAGGCATAGTCTCGTACTCCTTTAACTTTGACATTTGGACTATCAGCCGGACCCCAGTCACCGAGTGGATTGCGACCAATTTGCTTAGAGATAAGGAGCCAGCGCTTGAGAACATCATCACCATGCTTATCTGCGATCTCGAGTAACTCAGCGCGGAAGCGAGTGAGGATTTCTTGCTCTGTTATAAGCTCATCTCGGTCTAGACCACGATGCACGTTGATAAGAGCTTTTTCAACACTATCAGCGATTTTACGCTCAGTGTACCAACGGTGGTTGTATTGAGGGTTTTCTTTACCGCGGAAAAACGGATCGCCAACAACTAGTAGGAAATATAGATGATTACGGATGATTGGATCGGTCGTCATTTCGTCGAGGAAGACATGTTCAGCAATCAAGCCACCGCCGAGTTGGTCGATGAGCTTTTGCATCTCAATAAAGAGATCGTAGTTCTTTTTGTAGTCCTCAGACTTTTGGATTGATTGAATACCGTAGTTTTCAATCTGACGGACTCGCTCACGGGTGATACCGTAAGATTGACCGATTGCTTCGAGGGTTGAGGTCTCTCCGTTTGGACCTAGACCATAGCGCTTCGTTAAGACATCTCGAGCACGTTCAGGCAAGACCGCGAGGAGCGACTTGGTGATTTGTTTTGGTTTAAATGTAATCATAAGTATTAATTTTTGGGCAAAAAATCCTCAATGCGTAGCCCTATTTATAACATAAGTAATAAATAAGGTCAAATCATGTTGGGTAAAACCGGATGGCTAGACAATCAGGTTGAGGATCCGGCCTGGTACGTAGATGACCTTTTTAAGTGTTATGTGCTCAGCATAGCGAGCCACATCGACGTTTAGGAGAGCCATATCAACCGCTTCCGCTTCAGTTGCATCTGGAGCTAGAGTGATAGAACCACGCATTTTACCGTTGATTTGCACACCGATTGTCACTACCTCGTCTTCACACAACTGGGGGTTTGGTATAGGGTAGCTAGCTTCATGGACGCTCCCCTCTTCGCGGAGATCATGCCAAATTTCCTCCATCAGGTGCGGCGCAAACGGCGCCAAAGTTTTCACGAAAGCCAGATAAGTGTCCCGACTAAGACCATTCTTTTCTGCCTGATTGACGAAGATCATCATGGCGCTGATAGCGGTATTGAACTTGAAAGTCTCAATATCCGAGCGGACTTTAATCATGGTTTTATGGAGAAGTTTAGTCATCTCGGCTGGCTCCTCATCGACAATATGATCAGACAGACCATAGACGCGCTCGAGAAAGCGGCGCACGCCAGCAATCCCGCCGAGGTCAAAGGGATAGTTGGCCCCTTCGTACGGACCCATAAAAGCCAGGTACATCTTCACCGTATCAGCACCCACTGTCTTCACGTGTTCGTCCGGATCGATAACATTTCCCTTGCTCTTGCTCATCTTGTTGCCGTCTGGACCAAGGATCAGACCCCGGTTTATACGTCTCTTGTATGGCTCACTCTCGGTCACGAGATTGAGGTCAAGCAGGGCTTTTTGCCAGAAGCGAGAATATAAGAGGTGCATAGTGGTATGCTCCGCTCCACCAAAGTAGATATCAATTGGCATCCACTCCGCCTGCTTCTTGAGGGAGGTTGGACCTTCCTCATTGCTGTTGTCGAGGTAACGGAGGAAATACCAGGAAGAATCGACGAAGGTGTCCATTGTCTCCACTTCGGGTGTCCAGCCAGCGCCAAAGATTTCCTCTGCCCGCTTTTTGAGCGCCTCACTCTTAGCCAGTGGCGCCTCACCAGTCGGGCGAAAATCGACATCCTCAGGTAAAAGCCAGGGCAGGTGTTCTTTGGGTACGGGATGCGCCTTCCCGTCCGGGTCGTAGACGATAGGAATTGGCACGCCCCAATAGCGCTGCCGCCCAATCGACCAGTCACGCAAACGGTAGGTCGAAGTCATCCGTCCTCCCACTTTCTCAACAATTTTTTCCTTGGCATCTTCTGAGTTTAGGCCACTAAATTCTTCAGATTGTACCAGGTACCCATTGCTTGAAAATATTGATCCATTTGCAATGTCGATAACAAAGTTTATAAACGCTGATCGAGTAGGTTCACCAGTATCTAACAGTTTCTTGATTTGGTCTGTTGGCACCCACTTTGTTTGCATGTCATCAGCGATTTCTTTTTCAGTGTATGAAATTGGGCTTTGGCTACCTTCATCAACGGTGACCCGATAAATTATGGCCCGATTTCGTCCGTCGTATTTTGCTTGTGCAGGATAGTCGTAAAAGACCTCAGTAATTTTTTCACCAATTACAAATTTATCATAACCAGTCTCTTCTAGGAGTTCTCTTTCAAGGCATTCAAATTCTGTTTCACCGTCGTCAATACCTCCGCCGGGTAGCCAAAAATACCCGGGTTTTTTTAGGTGTTGAATTAAGTAGTCACCTTTATCGTTCTGAATAAGACCATATATACCAACTCTCTCTTTACCTATATTCTTTGATTCATTGAAAATCGCTGCTACTGCCTGTCTAATCTCCGCCCCAAACTTCTTCGCAAAGGCGTAGTCGCGCTCATCGTGAGCCGGGACAGCCATAATGGCGCCTGTGCCGTAGGAAGCTAGGACGTAGTCTGAGATATAGACAGGAATCTCTTCGCCAGAGGCGGGATTAGTGGCCGTAATTCCCTCTAACTTTACACCAGTTTTTTCCTTGGTGTTGTCTAGGCGGTCTTGATCGTCTTTTTGCTTTGTCTCAGCGATATAAGCTGCTACCTCAGTCCAATTGCTTATCTGAGCCTCGTATTGTGCCACTAAGGGATGCTCGGGAGCCAATACCAAATAAGTCGCACCATAAAGTGTGTCCGGCCGAGTCGTAAAAACAGTCATTAAAGTAGTACGGTTAACCGTACTACTTTCTGCACTATCATTTGCGTTGGTTATGTTTATCTTGAAGTCAATCATTGCACCTCTCGAGCGGCCGATCCACTGTCGCTGAGCTTCTTTGATATGTTCAGGCCAGTCTAAGGTATCGAGGTCATCGATTAGTCGGTCAGCGTACTTGGTGATACGGAGCATCCATTGCGGCATCTCACGCTTCTCGATGGTGTCACCAGAGCGTTCGCAAGTACCATCAGCTAATACCTGTTCGTTGGCAATTACTGTATTACAACCGGGACACCAATTCACCACTCCTTTACCACGGTAAGCGATGTCATTTTTGAAGAATTCAGTAA
>JBGSWM010000054.1:0-10770 GCA_041752435.1 Minisyncoccia bacterium
AGCTCATAGCCATAGCGCTTGGCTTCAAACTCCATCACCTTGAGAGCATCACGGAGCATCACCGCCGCCAAATCTTTGGTAGCAGTAGTACTATAAATAATCCCTCGAAAGCCATCACGAACCAACTTGGGAATCCGACCGATGTGGTCGGCATGGGCATGGGTTACCAAAAGAAAATCGACCGCCGCGGGCTCATAGACAAAAGCCTCCGCATTCTTCTCCGCCGCAAACTTATCTCCCTGGATCAAACCACAATCAACCAAGATAGCCACTTTGCCTGTATCAAGCATAAAATTTGCCCCCGTCACCGATCCAACACCACCATAAAAGCCTAAAGTTGTTTTCATAATACTTTTATTGTACGCGACCAGCTTCCTCTAAAAGCCGATTAGTCCCCGCCTGCTCTTGAAATAATCTTAAGCAAAAAATAGCATGAAAAAATACCTCAAAAGAGGCATCTTTTCAACGGGAACCACCACGTATGCTCCTGGGAAACCCCAGGTGGGCACCATTTCCAAGTGGCGTCTGAAATCTCGAAGAGTTCTCATGACCGCTTGCGACTACCGGCAGCCCTGCAATTTAGTTTAATCGGAACATACGTTAAATGTGGTCCCGATTAGTATAGTACCACAATCTGTTTTGGGCGGTAAAGAGTTATTCCTTTTTACCATCAATATTTACATCGTACATGATGCGTTCTTGGGCTGTTTGGTAGTTCATGATCTCAGACTCGTCAAACCAAATAGCAATTTCACGTTCCGCTTCAGCCACAGCATCAGAACAGTGAATGAGATTGCGTACCGCTCGATTTTCGTAAGAAGCGTGGCCA
The DNA here is from genome assembly GCA_041752435.1 of Minisyncoccia bacterium. Classification (GTDB taxonomy): domain Bacteria; phylum Patescibacteriota; class Minisyncoccia; order Phycocordibacterales; family UBA918; genus OLB19. Next base: position 830 of record JBGSWM010000054.1, read on the forward strand.
TAGGAGTCGATAGTGTAATCACCGCGAATAGTACCAACGTCAGAAGAAGACGGCTCAGTAGTACCAACAATCTTGGTCACGACAGAAACTGCCTGATTACCCTCAAGTACCATGGCTACTACAGGACCAGCTGTCATATATTTAACAACGGTACGAATGATATCCTTACCGTACTCAATTGGTTCCTTAGTAATTGGCAAACCTTGAGTCATTAAGTCAGAGACGATGTTTGTCCCCTTCTTGAGGAACCATTCATCAGTCTTGTGGTAGTGTTCAAGTAGCTGTTCCTCCTTCGGGACAAACATTTTCATGGCCGTACACTTCAAGCCGGTCTGCTCAAAGCGCTTAATCACTTCGCCAACCAGGCTGCGCTGGACTGTATCTGGCTTAAGAATAATAAAAGTTCGTTCTTGATGTGGATGCTTTTTCATGACAAATACTTAAAATTATGGCCGCAGTATAGCCGTTTAAAGGAGTTTATTCAAGCTCAGCTAGAACAAAGGACGGGCCCTTGTAATTAGAGATTCAAGCTCTATTGAAACAAAGAGCCCCCTATAGTGGCTCTTTGCTGATTAACTTAGCTGCCTAAACTATTTTCTCTATCGCTTCGGCGGCTTGCCTCCACCCCCTCCTCCCCCACCTCCCTTGCTTGTTTTGAAAGATGAGACGGCTGAAGTGACAGTGGTAGTGCCGTCAGTAGCGGTGACTTGGTAGTAGTAGGTGGTATTGGCAGTGAGACTAGAGAGAGATACTGAATGATTAGTGTCAGTACCAGTCACTGGTGCTTGGAGGTTGAGATTAGTGTTAGTGGTACCGTATTTAATGGTGACAGTACCAGGCTTGGTCAAGATGGTAGCAATTGTGGCGGTGGTGTTAGTCTTTTGAGAGACCGAGTAGCTAGTGATACCAAAACTAATATCTGGTGTACTGACTGAAAGTGGGGTCGTGGCAGCTGAAACATTGCCGGCCACGTCTTCAGCGGTGACTGTGTATGAGTAGCTAGTGGCGGCAGTTAGGCCTGAATTTGTGTATGAAGTACCAGCGACAGTAGCGAGCTTAGCGCCATCACGATAGATAGTGTAGCCAGCAACTCCACTATTGTCGTCAGTTGAGGCATTCCAGGCGAGTAAGACTGAGTTTGTGGTGACGTTGATGGTCCGGAGGTTGGTTGGTACCGATGGTGGCACAATATCACGAGTACCGACTGCCGCTAGAGCAGCGGCAACTGCCTTTCCAGCGTTGACTCGACCATGGCCGTAGTACATATCCCAGCCGGGTGCGCCGAGATCGTCGGCGGTACTGAAGAGAATGCTGTCAGCTTGGGTCGGGGTGAGAGCGGGGTTGGCGGAGAACATTAGGGCGTAGATGCCAGTTGTAAGTGGTCCAGAAAACGAGGTTCCGGAAACATAACTATAGCCACCACCACGCGCAGTCGTGTAGATACTAGCCCCTGGCGCTGAGACATCTACATAGGCACCAAAACTAGACCAGCTCGTTCGGTTATCACTTGAATCTGTAGCTGAAACACAAACCAAGTTGTCCGAGGTGCCAAATCCTCCATCAGCCCCAGTATTTCCAGCTGACACAGTAGCCACCCCTCCCTTTGAGCGCATATAGGCTCCCGCGTTGATAATACTAGCCGAACCACACCCTGAGTAGCTTGCCTGCGCTACTTTAGCGCCATTGTCTGCCGCCCAGGTAAACGCTGCCGCAATCGCAGAAAATTGTGCCCAACCATCAGTTTGATTAGTTACTCGCATAGGCATTATTTTTGCCTTGTAAGCCACACCCGCCGAACCAACGCCATTGTCACCAATTTCAGCCGCGGTACCTGCTACCCACGTGCCGTGATTATTTATATCTGTTGTATCACTGTTATTACTCACAGTATTCCAACCAGGAACGCAACTTGCCGCTAGGTCAGAGTGAGTGCAATCTACGCCAGTATCAGCAATAGCCACAATCACACCTTCTCCTTGGACAATATCCCAAGCTTGGTTAGTACTAGTTTTGGGGATATGCCAGGCATTACCTAAATTTGGATCATTTGGTGTATATGTAAGTGGTATCAACATATCCACCTCCGCATACTCAATCATTCCCTTCCCTTTGTCTTGCGCTAAAAGACGGTCAACCACTTCTTGAGCTGAATCATCCTCTGAGACAGTATATACCACCGCGTCGATACCATTGATGGTGAGCACTTTGACGAGCCCTTGAGCTTTTTCAAGATTGGCATGAGCCGCGGCCACAGTTAGCCCTGGCGGAAGCTTATCTTCTTTATACTTAACAATAATTTGACTGGTCTCTTTTGGAACATCATTAGCCTTAACAGGTTCTGGTTTATTAGCTTTAGCAGCTGCAGCAACGGCCGCTAACTGATTATTTTGATTTTCTATAATAGCTAGATAGTAGTTCTCTAGGGCGTATACACCACTAACTAGACCATTTATAACTAGACTAAACATTAGAGCTAGCGCCACCAAGGCAACTGAGGTCCTGACTGGCATAGTAACGAAGTCCTCAGCCTTATTTTTTTCTGTTTCAGGATTTTTTATTTCGTCTGGCATAGTAATTTTTATTATAATAAAACTACTTATATATTATCAGGTCCTGATAACAAATAGATTTCAACTTGGTTGATAAAGTGTCGAGACTTTATCTCGGCATAATTATCAAATGCATCTGCTTCTCGATACAAAGGCCCGCCCTAGGCAAATTAGCCTAGGGCGGGCCTTTGCTGGCGTACCGGTTAAAAAGAATTGCCTTAGCGCTTCTTGGTTATGATGACTGGACCAGCTTCAGTAATCGCTACCGTATGCTCAAAATGGGCTGAGATAGACTCGTCAGCCGTATAAACACTGTAGCCATCTCCCTCATCATCAAAAAAGACTTCCTTGCCGCCGAGATTGACGATCGGCTCAATGGCGTAAACGTGACCCACCTCAATCAGAGGACCGGTGCCGGCTTTGCCATAATTAGGAATAGTTGGTTCTTCGTGGACGGCGTAGCCGACCCCATGTCCACAAAGGACCTCGACAATCGACAAACCACGACTCTCGATAAAAGTTTGTATCGCAGCACTGATGTCACCAATATGATTGCCTGGCTGCGCGGCCTTGATACCGTGAGCCAGAGCTTCTTGTGTCGCAGCGAGAAGCCTTCTCGAGTCAGCATCAATTTCACCGACCCCGACGGTTACGCCTGAATCGACGATCATCCCCTCATAAGCAATCGACATGTCGATATTAACCACATCACCCTCCTCTAAGACCACCTCAGCACTCGGGATACCGTGCTGGACACAATTATTCACCGAAACACACACAGCCGCCGGATAAGGTCGGTCGGCAAAACCTGGATGGTAACCGAGCAAAACTGGCTCGGCCCCGTACTCCTCACACAGTTCCATCGCTCGATCATCCATATCTAGCGTACTGTTACCAGCAACGGCTAACTTGGACAATTCATCGAGGAACATGGCCAACATGGCCCCGGCCGCCTTCAGGCGCTCGATTTCCTCTGGTGTTTTTTTGGTAATCATTTTATTCAGCTAAATTAAGCGCTTCTAGTATTTGCGCATGCACCTCGTCAATATTCTTTGTACCGTCAACATCATGCACCGTGGCTCCTTCGCGATTACGGTAGTATTCAACCACCGGCAAGGTATCTTCGCGATACCAACGCAGGCGCTCCTCAATTGAGGCATCAGTATCGTCAGCTCGCGCCCGACTATACATTCGTTCTCTTACCACCTCCTCTGGCGTGACTAGGTTTATTACCTCAAGCACCGGTCGTTCAAAGAAATTAAATGCGTCCTCAAGATCGGGAATCTGAGCGACCGTACGAGGGAAACCGTCAATCAAGAGATGACTCTTCGGATCAAGCTGGTCAACCATTGCCTGCCCCCAGAGGACAGCTGACAGGAAGTCAGGCTGAAGTGAACCGGCATTGAGTGTCTCCGCCACTTTGTCTTCAGCAAATGTCTCTTGCTTGGCCGCCAGCGCTCGAAAACGACGACCGGTCTGAATGTCTACTACTCGACGACGTTCGTCGTCTCGCTCCAAGACTTCTTTCAGCTTTTCAATCTGGGTCCCTTTACCACTACCTTGTGGTCCAATGAAGATAATCGTGTACGGCTTTAGTGTGTGCATTTATTTATTCTTTAAGATAAGTAAAAATCTTTTCTTGAACCTGCTTTGGATCAGCTGCTCCATCAATATCAATTAGCGTACCCTGCTTACGGAAAAATTCAATTGAGTGGGCGGTGTAGGTATGATATTCCTCAAGACGTTTAGCTACTGACTTAGGAGTATCAACCACATCGCGCGCTCGGGCTAAACTGCGTTCGAGCACGATTTCATCGCTAACTTCAAGATTAAAAACTACGTAGGGTCGATCAATCCATTCATGAATTTCATGAAAAAGTTCAGCTTCATTTGGCTTCTTGGCCACCGCCTCAAACACCACCCGTTCATGTTCAAACTGACTCACTAAAGCATGCGTCATCCAGTATGAAGCAATCCATTCTGGCATCAGGTAACCCCCCTCATACATTTGCTTCATCTTTTTACCAAAAACGGTTGGTAGCTGTGCGGTTTCTCTAACCTTATTACCATTTGAATACAAGGTACCTCCAAAATGGCTAATGATGGCATTGGCTTGAGTACCCTTACCGGAAGCAATTTTCCCCATGAGCACTATGCTCTGGTATTTAGTTTTATAGTCCATAACTCTTCGAGGTTAACAGTTTTTTGGGCGCTCCGCAACAGTCTTATGTTATGCTGAGAGTCATGCACCGTAAGCACATTATCACTATTTCCGGTAAACCCGGTAGCGGCAAATCTTCCACCGCCGACAAAGTGGCTGAGCTCTTGAGCTACACTCGCCACTCCTCGGGTGACATGGTGCGCAACATACTCCAACGAGAAGGAATGACACTCAAGGAATACAACCAGAAAGCGCTCGAGGATCACTCCATGGACGAGAAAATTGACGAATATCTGCGTAATTTGCGCAGCAAGAAAGATATTGTCATCGATTCTCGTCTCGGTTTTTACTGGATACCAGAATCGTTCAAGGTCTATCTAGACCTGGATATCCAAGTCGCCACCGTCCGCATCTACAAAGACGCTGTGAGCAACAATATGCGCCTTAAGAGCGGTGAAATGGTTGATTCGCTGGACTTGGTAGCCAGGCAGGTAAAAGCTCGGATGGAGACAGAACGGAGCCGTTTTCGCGAACTCTATAGTATTGACCCCTACAACTCGTCTCATTTTGACCTTGTCATCGATACTTCAAGGCATAGTCCAGAGACAGTAGCTCTCACTGTCTTTGACGTCTACCGTCGTTGGCTTAAGAGCGAAACCTGGAAGCAAGAGCATAGTACTATTCCGCTCGGATTTTCCTTCAAGAACCAATATTAGACAAGAAAAAAGCCCCGAAGGGGCTTTTTTCTTGATTCACGATTTCACAATTTCAAGTAAATTTTCCGAAAACTGCTCCAGTTGCGAGGCGGGCAAGGAAAATATTTTGAGACGTACCTATTGTACGTTGATAAATATTTTCCGTAGCCCAACGAAGCAAATGGTGTAGTTTTGGGGAAATTTTAGTACTCGCGGAGAGACAGCTGTGCGTCCAAGCGTCGAATCAGATCCAACACCACCGACACCACAATCAAGACGGCGGTTCCACCAATCGCGAGCGCAGCTACTCCAGTCGCTATCTGCATACCAATCGGCAAGACAGCAATAAGACCGAGGAATCCAGCACCCACGAGCGTTAGGCGAGTAATCAGACTACCGAGGTACTCTGAAGTGTGCTCACCTGGTCTAATTCCCGGAATATAAGCACCACTTCGTTGCAAGTTCTTGGCAATTGCATCGGGGTCAAACGTCACTGCTGTATAGAAGAAAGTGAAGAGGAAGACCAAGAGGAAGTAAACTCCACCGTACAAGAACTGATTGGCCAATAATTGATTGACTGTCTCAGTGGCACCCGCGACCCAAGGCAGGTCAAAGGCAGCCAAGATATTCAAGACCATCTGCGGAAACAGAAGGATTGAAAGAGCGAAGATGATGGGGATCACACCAGCCTGATTGAGACGCAAGGGCAAGTATGAAGAACTGGCTCCATAATTGGTTCCGCCACGACTCTGCTTAGCATAAGTAATCGGCACCGGACGCTCGGCCTCAGTCATAAAGACTACCGCATAAATGATAGCCAAAGCTACTAAAGCAAAGCCGATATAGAGTGGTAACTGTGAAGGGTCGAAAGTAAAGAGTAGCTGACTGATGGTTGACGGTAAAGTAGCGACGATACCAGCGAAGATAATAATCGACACTCCGTTACCAATACCATACTCCGTCACTAGCTCACCAATCCACATCAGAAGAACTGACCCCGCGACAATCAAAATCACGTTAACAATGAAGTCGAAATTACTGAGACCAGTTAGAACCCCCTGACTCTGGAGCAAAGTGAGGAAACCAAAACCTTGCAAAATAGCTAGAGGCAATGTGAGTAGACGACTGTACTGAGTAAACTTGGCTCGTCCCGCCTCTCCCTCCTCGGTGTACATACTCTTGAGCTTTGGTGACATCACTGTCATGAGCTGCATGATGATGGAAGCAGTAATAAACGGCCCCACACCAAGCATCACAATCGACAAGTTGGCCAAACCACCGCCCGAGAAGATATTCAAGAGACCAAGGAATTGGTTGTTGGTAAAGAATTGCTCTAGGACAGTTTGGTCTACGCCAGGAATTGGAATAGCAGCCAATAAACGGAAAACGACTAGAGCTCCTAAGACAAAGAGAACGCGGTTACGAATAGCTGGTTCGGTGAAGATCAGACTGATTTTATGGAAGAATGTTTGCATACGTAACTATAGTACCTTATTTAGTTACTGTTCCACCAGCCTTTTCGATCTTGGCGGCAGCGGCCTTAGACATCACACATCCTTCAAACGACAGCTTCTTAGTGATTTCACCGGTACCAAGAATCTTTACGACTGGCACTCGCTTGCTCGCCGTACTCACGATCTTGCGCGCCACCAAAGTCTTGGCTGAGACCACTTCACCAGCGGCGAAAGCAGCTTCAATCTTGGCTAGGTTAACGACAATCGGTAGTACTCGCTCACTATTGACGGTGCGGGCGCGATTCTTACCGTGACCACGAAGTTTTGGCAGCTTCTTGATAAAGTCACGCATTTCCGGTCGGGTACTGTTACCAGTTCGGGCGGTCTGGCCTTTTCCACCACGACCCGAGGTCTTGCCGCGCTTCCCTCCTCGTCCAATCCGTCGGGCACTTTTGCGCGGAGCGGTTGGTTTTAGTTCATGTAGCTGCATATTACTTTGTTTTCTTTAGGAGCTTCAGAGCTTCGACAGCGGCTCGGGCGTTATTAAGTTTGTTCTTACTGCGAGAAAAGATCTTGGCGGTGACGTCTTTAACTCCACCATGCTCAAGGACAGTACGCACTGACGAACCAGCGACAATACCGCGCCCTGGCGCTGGCATAATCATCACTTCACTTGAAGCATACTTGGTGTGGACGTCGTGTAGAATATGACCTTCTTTGTTCATCGGAATAACAATCATATGCTTCTTAGCGTCACGCACAGCCTTTTCAATAGCCAGCTGGGTGTCACCAGCCTTACCAATTCCCACCCCTACCTTACCGCGCTTGTCACCAATCACCATCGCGACTGAGAAACTAAAGCGGCGACCACCAGCCATCACGCGCGTTACGCGGCGAATACTGATAATCTTTTGATCAAATTCGGGACGGACACGTTCCGGACGTCCACCACGACGGGGGCGACGTTGATTGCGCTTATCACCACCGCCTGCTCCGCGGCGACCACGATGACCGCCTTCCGGGGTCGCTGCTGTAGTACTCGCAGGAACAGCAGGTGCATCGGTTGAAGTTGGTGTATTTACCACTTCAGTGTCTGGTGTAGCACCAGTTGTAGCTTCCGGCTGTTTTGTTTCTGACATTGTTAGATTTCTTATTTTTAATTCTATAATTTTTTGTGTTCCCTTCGGGAAAATATTCTCCAGAATATTTTCCCGAACTATTTTCGAGCAACAGTATTTTAAAACTATCGTTTTAAAATGACTGACTCTCAAACATTTAGAACTTCATTCCTCCTTCTCGGGCGCCATCGGCGAGAGCTGCCACCGCCCCTTGGTAGCGGTAACCACCTCGGTCAAAGACAACCTTCTCAATTCCAGCGGCCTTAGCCTTAGTCGCCACATCAGCGCCGACGAGCTTGGCTTTTTCGGTTAGATTAGTTGCCTTTTGGGTTCGTGAGTCAGCTGCCGCTAATGTCTTACCCGCCTCGTCATCAATCAACTGGGCGTAGACATAGCGGTTGCTGCGAAAGACAGCCAAACGTGGGCAGCTAGCGGTACCTGAAACCTTAGCGCGAATGCGCTTGTGTCGTGAGATGCGCTTGCTTGCTTTATACTGTGATTTTTCCATAGCTTACGTATTAGACTTAGTTTAGGCAGCTTTCTTACCCTGCTTGCGAATAATGAACTCACCACGATAACGAATACCCTTACCTTTGTATGGTTCAGGCTTTCGGACCTTGCGTACGTTGGCCGCAAACTGACCGAGCTCGTCTTTATCAGCACCGGTTAGAGTGATGGAGGTCTTTTCGACGACCGCCGTAATCCCCTCAGGAATAACTAGCGGTACTGGGTGTGAGAAACCAACGTTCAGGATTAGATCCTTGCCTTTTACTTCCGCGCGATAACCAACTCCTTCAAGATCAAGAATCTTGGTGAAGCCTTCAGTGACTCCCTTGATCATGTTTCTGGCATGAGCCGCATAAGTCCCCCATAGCGCAGGCGCCATAGTGGTCTTACCTGGAGTAAAAGTAATGGTATCGCCTTCGATAGCCAAAGAAACATCCTTACGGATACTTCGTGATAGTGTTGCTTTTGCTCCTTTCACAGTAAGCACACCGCCCTCAAACGAGGCCGTTACTCCGGCGGGAATGGTTACTGGTTGTTTTCCTAATCGACTCATATTACCAAATGATAAAGAGCTGCTCACCACCTACATTCTTAGCCTTGGCCTCATCGTTGGTGAGGATGCCAGCTGGTGTAGAGAGGATCATATGCCCTTGACCAAACTTAACTTTGTGAATATCTGCGACCTTTGTGTACAAGCGACGACCTGGCTTTGAGACACGCTTCACTCCACGAATGAAATGACTACCGTCCTCGTACTTTAGCGTCACCACTAGATTCTTCTGAACCTTCTTACCTTCTTGCTTCGCAGCCAGGATATAACCCTGCTCAACCAGCTTGTCCGCAATCGCGTGACGAAGCTTAGAGTAAGGTACTGGTACTTCCTTTTTGCCGACCGCGCCGGCGTTCTTGAGGCGAATAATGAAATCGCCGATTGTATCTCCTACCATGATGATTTCGTTACGCCTGGTATATGTCCTTCGTGGGCCAACTCGCGGAAGCAGATGCGGCAGACATCAAAGTCTCGCATATAACCTCGCTTACGGGCGCACAGCTTGCAGCGTCTTACGACGCGGCTCGCATACTTTGGTTCGCGCTCCGCGCGAACCTTGACTGAAATTCTAGCCACTGTGAAATATGTTTATGAAGTAGTATCAGGGAGAATCCCTGACTCACTTCCTGATAATCGCTAAGCCTACGGCCAAGCAGCTAATGATGGAAAAGGAGTAAACCAGACCCACCACGCCTTGCCCGCAAGAGTACCAAAAAATGGCCCAAAGTCAAGGCAAATGAAAACCCCCGGACAGCCATAAACTGTACGACGGGGGTTATGACTCCGCCTTGCGGCAGAGTCTTGGGTAGGCTTACTTTCGTGCAGCCACCCGCTTGGGGGCTGAATTGCCCTTGGCAGCCGCCAGCCGGGCGTCCTTGGCACCCTTCTGGCGCTCGGCGGCCGCGAC
>JBGSWM010000055.1:0-6699 GCA_041752435.1 Minisyncoccia bacterium
ACTAGCTACTTGCTCTTTGAGAGCCAGTTTCATTTCCTCAGCTAAAGTTCGCCCATCAATAATATTCATAAATTACTAACTGCCAGTACGCATCACTAAGGTAGCAATAGTGCGCAAAGCAATCTGAATATCGAGAATGAGCGAACGTCTCGCTAGGTAGTACAGATCATAGGAAATCTTAATTTTGGTTCGTTCAATATCTACTCCCCCGCGCGGCACATCAAAGTTTCTAATTTGAGCCCAACCAGAAAGGCCCGGCTTGAGGAAATGCCGAGCGTTGTAATACGGCACGGTATCGCTATAAGCCTCGACCAAGGCTGGCATCTCAGGCCGGGGCCCAATGAAGGATAAATCGCCCTTAAGGACGTTAATTAATTGCGGCAACTCATCGATTCGACTCTTACGGAGAATCGCCCCGACCTTAGTCACGACTAAGGTACTTTTGAGCGCCGCTGTACCACTATCGGCGCCATTTAAGGTCCGGAATTTATAAATGGTAATGAGTTTATTGTACTGACCAATGCGCTGTGTTTGATAAAGAAGCTTACCTTTCTTATCCTCCAGCTTCATAGCAAGCACAACAAACGGCACAATGATTAGTGTTGGCATTAAGAGAATTAGAGTCCCTATGATATCTATCCCCCGCTTTATAACATCATAGACCGAACGTTTGGCTTGCGAGATATTATGCAAGAACCAATCATACTGAATCGAACTAAGTGGTACTCGATCAAACGTATCTTCATAAACTTTATTAAAATCCAAAAACGTGATCTCAAAACGCAAAAAGGATAAATCAAATATTTTTGGTAGAGTAGAGAGCACATAGGGGCAATTGGGATTAGCCACCACAATCTCAATTTTTTCTCGTTCAATTAGGTTAAGTAACTTTTCTTCAAAGTTATCTGTCTTGGTCGCCGTAACCTCGTCAATTAGGCGAACGAAGGAATAACTGTAGCGATCATTGTTGTTGGTTTCATCGACTAAGTCGACAGCTTCTTGTCCGTCAGCCAGAAGAATGGCTCGCTGGCGATGTCGCGGAACAAGCTTGCGATAGAGATAAACTCGCCACCAAGTCAGAAGCACCACACTGAGGACTAAGTAGATAACCAGATTTATCTTGGGGGCAATCCCAAATGGAATAATCAAAAATAAAGTAGCAGCAATCAAGCCATTGATAACTTGGGTATGGACAATCCGACTAAATAATTGGGCCTTGATAAAAATCGTCTGCTTGTCATAAAGACCGGCTATAAAAAAGACAAACAACCAGACCGTCGAAAGAATCAAGAATGGCCCCAGGTGCGCTGAGAATAATTCCTCACTTGGTACACCGAGGTAGCGCACCGTAAGCATCAACCACAAAACCGTGATAAAGAAGAAAATATCACCTAGTATTAAAAGTCCGAGTTCGCGTGTTCTTTCACCCATAGTTATGTATTGCTGACTATCGTACCGAAATACACCAAAAGGGCAAGCCCCACACTAATACTCCTGTCGTCGGCTTCTGGCAATTCGCTTCTTAAGTTGATTCCAGGCCTGGCCGTGGTTCTTGACCCTTTGCTCACGATCTCGTGCGTCAGCTTCAGAATTATAGGCTTCATAATATACAAGCTTCCAAACATAACCTCTTGTTGCAAAGGATTTTCCGTTAGTATGTTCTCTAAGCCGACGTTTCAGGTCATTTGTACTCCCGCAGTACAATTTATCTAATTCGTTCTGTATTACATACACGTAGTACATAGGAATATTGTACAACAGGAGTAATAGTGTCGGGGCAAGCCCAGCACAATTATTTCTGTCGAGGCAAGTCGGTGTAACTTTGGCAACCACTCTAAAGTACTATATGCTAAGACTATATGAAAAGCCCTAATCAACCCCAAAAAGTCTTAATTGCCATCACCAAAACTGATTTTGGGGGTGCTCAACGCTATGCTTTTGAGGTGGCCACTGCTCTCAAAGAGCAGGGCTGTGAAGTAGCGGTCGCGGGTGGCGGTGCCGGTAATCTGCTGGATAAGCTAAAGGCCGCTGAGATAAAGACCTTTACCATCGAAGGCGCCCAGCGCGATCTTAGCCTGGCGGCTGAGTACAAATCTCTCGTCTCACTCTGGCGGATTGTGCGTGACTATAAGCCCGAAGTAATCCACCTCAATAGTAGCAAAATCGGCGTTCTTGGTTCAGTTGTGGCGAGACTCCTCCGGGTCCCGCGCATTATCTTTACCGCTCACGGTTGGCCATATCTTGAGAATCGTCCACTCTGGTGGCGCGCTATCGCCTGGAGTGGTTCCTACCTCACCACCATTCTTGCCCATCAAGTCATTCTTGTTAGTCAAAATGACTTACGTAATACCAACATGCCCTTAGTTAGGAACAAGCTCACTGTCATCCACACCGCCACCTCAGACTTTACCACCCTCACACGAGACGAAGCTAGACTGGCTCTGTATGAGGAAGAGACAGTCCGTGCTCACGAGCAACACATCTGGCTTGGCACTATTGGTGAACTCAATCGCAACAAGAATCACCAAACAGTAATAGACGCTATTGCAGAATTTAATTACACCAACCAAGTCAAGATATTCTTTACGGTTATTAGTGACGGGGAGCTACGTAATCTGCTGGAGGAACAAATAGAACTCAAGGGACTGAAGGATTATGTCCAACTAGTCGGACATAAAGCAGAAGCTAGACAGTACCTCAACGCCTTCGACATCTTCATTTTACCTTCCATCAAGGAAGGGCTACCCTATGCCCTACTGGAAGCTGGCAAGTGTGGACTACCCTGTATCGCTAGCTTTGTCGGCGGTATACCAGAAGTGATAACCAATCTTGAAAGTGGCCTGCTAATAGACCCCAACAACCACATGTCGATTGTTAAAGCCCTCACCTACTACCTAGACAACCCCAACGCCAGAATTGCCTATGGTGAAGCTCTGCGGCAACACATCGAAGAAAAATTCAATAACGAACATATGATGAGAGCTACGAACGAGACTTATTGGAACCAAACTCAACAAAAATAATTTCTTGTTCAATTGCCTTGCGTACAGGATTGCGACTCATGGCCAAAATCATTCCCAAGGCAGCAAATTCGGTGACAAGATGAGAGCCGCCGTAACTCAAAAAAGGAATAGTCGTACCAGTAACTGGTAGGAGGCCAATATTGATACCAACATGAATAAAGAAGTGAGCCAACAAATAAAGAGTGATACCGATAGCAAAAAGCTTTTCAAAGTTGGTGGCGCCATGAATAGCGTGATAGAGAAGTCGCCACATTAAAGCTCCAAACAGTAAAAACAAAATTGTCACCCCAACAATCCCCCACTCCTCAGCGAAGGCAGCAAAAATAAAGTCTGTCTCGTATTCGGGCAAAAAGAGCAGCTTGGACTGAGTACCATAGCCAATCCCCTTGCCAAATATTTCCCCCGAACCCACCGCCACCGTCGACTGATAGGCGTTGTAGCCAGCCCCTTGAATATCTGCCAGCGGATTGAGAAAAGTCATAATGCGTTCCTTTTGATAATCTTTAAAGGCAAATTCCCACAGACCACCAAAGGCCAGAAGTCCGATCATGAAGACTATTGTTAGGTGTCTGAATTTTATTCCCGCCACCAGAACCATCCCAAACCAAATCAAAAACAAAATCATCGCCGTCCCAAAATCGGGCTGCAAAAACACCAGGCCAAAGATAATAAAAGTGTAGATGCCCGAGACCAAAATATGTTTAAAATCACCAATCATCTCGTGCCGCTTGGCAAAGTACTTGGCCAAGACAGCCACTAATATTAGTTTGGCTGGGTCCGAAACCTGCAGCGAAAAAAATCCCAGATCAAAGCGCTGTCTGGCACCCAGGATTTCTTCAGCAAAAAAGGGCGTCAGGATCAAGAGAAAAACGATTACCAAATAAGCATAGAAGGCAGCATTAGTATTACGTAAAAATCGATAATCAGGAATGAGAACGACAAAGAAAATGACGGTTGAAACTAAAAGCCAAATCAACTGCTGATTAAAAAAACTATTTTCTCCGACATGTGAATACATGGTAGCAATACCAAAAAGAGACAAGCAAAATGCCGCCCCAAACAGGACTGGGTCAAAGCCGGCAAATAATGACTGAATAATCCGAGGCATGGCCTTTGAGTGTATAGGAAGGCAGAGAGAGATGCAAAACTAACGCAACGGAGTGAAGTTGGTGGCTGTCTTAGGAATAACATCAATCCGCGCTGGTCCGTCTTCACAGAGAGAACTAGTAATTCGTTGGTAGATTTCATCCACCTGATCTTTGTTTAAGGCTTGATAAGCCAAAGCCGGAGAGGAGGCCAATTGGCGCACAAAATCTAGGTTTACATTTTCACCTAGTCCAATGGTGTAAACCGTAATATCCTCAGCCTTAAGTGCGGCGGCCGCGGCGAGGGCGAAGTTTTCTGGTTCTTCCTCGGGCGCTGTCGCCAGTCCGTCGGTCAAGAGCACAACGGCTTGACGAGCGTCTTGATTACTTCGCTCTGACTGTATCTCCAAGAGAGCCAACTCCAGAGCCGCCCCCGTATTGGTGTTACCCTGCTCTTCCTTAGGATCTATGCTCAAAGTTGAAATGAGCGAAGCCACACTAGAAGCATTGTTACTCAATGCCTGCTCAAGTTTGGCTTCACTGGCAAAAGTCACCACACTGATTTGGTCACTGGCTTGTAATCGATTAGCAAATGCTTCAGCCGCCTGAAGCACCGAACTAACTGGCTCCGGCGGCTCGGCTTGATCGTTGTTCATACTACCTGAAAGGTCAATCGCCATAATGATATCGGTTGGTACTTCACAACTGCGAACCGTCTTAGCGATTGAACTCGGCCAAGTAAAAACGACTTCCCGAGTAGAACGAGGGGCAAAATTATCGATAATAGTTTGTGAGGCAGTCAGCGGCTTACCGGAGTTATCAAAAATAGTGGCCACCACTTCGACCTCATCCGCTTCAGCCAGCTCCACGTTTTCAATTCTGGTCGTCAATCGTGGCCGTGATCCCGGACTACTAAGAACTTTATCTCTGACGACAAATTGCGAACTATCAGTAGTGGCTGGCTGCCATACCTCGGCCGGTGCTAACGTAATCTCAGTCTTGGTGGGTACTCGACCAGACTCAGTCAAAATTCTTCCGGCAAAAATGGGATAGGTACTATTGGGCGGTAAAATAGTCGTACCACTTCTCGTAGCAATAATAGAACCCTCTTCATACAGAGTAAAAGTATAGTCAAGTGCCGGCGTAGCAGCCACTTTGTTCGGGTTTTCGATATACGCGACGGCATTATACTGACCATCTAAAATAGCAAAACTATCAGCCCACACCACCCGCGGCGGGATAATTGAGGCGGCACAGATGCGCACGCAAGAGCCGTCACAGTCCACACCCGCCTCATCTCCATTTTGAAAGTTATCAAAACAACTCGGCCCAACATAAAAATTGGTGAAATAAATCAATGTCACCAGACCAGCACAAAACACACTAAAACCAGCTCCGTATTGTAATCTTCGCCAAAAAGCCCACGGCCGAAACTTATTCATTGTGGTCATTATAGCAGAAACCCACGGGCGCAAACGCGCCCGTGGTGAGCAAAACAAGGAGCAGCGAAGCTACGACTATGCTTTTGCTTAGTCAGGCGCTTAGTTAGATTCGACCTCTGGGGGAGAATCTAACTGTAGCGAGCTGCAAGAAACTCTAATCATCAGCCTAACAAAAGTATTTCATCTTCTACTGAAAAGCGGCTGCTTACGCAGCCGCTATCCTTTGCTCCCGAAGTGATTCAGTGGCAGCCGCCAGGAGGAACGAGTTTCCTCTTCTGTTCTCGCTCATCTGCCAAGACAGCGACTTTCTCTTCAGCGGAAGCCTGGTAGCCACCACAGCTCTCAAATGAGCCAACAGCTCCGGGTAGAGTAGTCTTGAAAAGTATCTGTTCCTCAGCATCGCCTCCGGCTGTGTGATTTGTCTCCTGCCACAAACAATAAACGCAGACATAACCCAGTGCCATGATGCATCTCCAGTGGTTGTACCAAAACCTAACATATCAAATACCAGCAAAACGCACAACTAAACGCCACTTAATGTTAAGTGAGCAAAGAAGACGCTTGCGTCGACTATTGCGAACTTAGTCAGTCGCCTCACTACTTTTGAGTGTAACAACGAAAAAAGTAGTGGCGGCGAGCTGCATCTCTAAAGTACGTGCAAATCTGTATCGCTCATTACTTATGCAGACACAATACTGATTTCGACCTCAAAGGTGAATGAAAAAATGAGCGTAGCGATTATTTTGAATTTAGTTCCCGATTCGGACTTTCAGAGGCCGAATCGCTGGAACAAGGAAATTAATAATATTGTTTATAACTAATATTCTTTTTCAATGAAAATATACCTGCGAATATGTGGCCTGCGGGCGCCTCTTTCATACCGCCAACTTCAGTTGGCTCTCCTACAAAATGACCACAGTCTTTGGGACTGTGGTCATTTTGTAGGAGTATTAAAAACTTAATGTTGGCGTGAGAACTGGGCTGGGACCCAGTTCGCAAGACTCATTGAGATCTTTTCGAGTTAGCGAAGAAAAGATCCAATGAGTGGACAGCCGCTGTAGGCGGGACCTACTCTTCACGGTAGTCGCAAACGATAGTTTGCTCTCCTAAGAAAAGACCCTAGCATATGCTAGGGTCTTTTCTTAGGAG
>JBGSWM010000056.1:0-10850 GCA_041752435.1 Minisyncoccia bacterium
CAGTCAAGAAGGCGATGACAGATCTGCTCAGTACAGTGTCGGAAGTACATGAAGTAGCCTTGCTCAGAGAAGCTACAGATGCCGTACGAGCACTTCAGTCATTGGCAAAATCGATCCAGTAACTTTCTGGATCAGAAAAAAGCAAAAATCACTAACGGCCCTTCGGGGCCACTTTTTTATCCCTAAAAAAATCCGGCTTCAGCCGTAGTTTTAGGGATGACAAGCCTCTGATATGAGATGTCAGAGGCTGTTTAAATAAATCGTCCCAACATTTGCATCAAATCCCTATCCTAATCACCAAACCGCAGTATACTTAATCAATATGAAAAAGTATCTTTGGTATGGTGTATCTGCCCTCTTTCTACTAATACTCGTGGTAGCGACAGCGACTATTTTGGATGGTGAACATTCGGTTTTTAATAATGCTACCGGAAAAGAAGTTATCACTGCCACATCTTCGCCAGAACAAGAAGACGAAACTTCCCCCACACCAGCAGAACCGCTTCCGCCCATTGTCGAAGAACCGCGCGTCACTCCCTCACCAATTACCGCCAAATGTTATGTCGGGGGTTGTAGCAGTCAGTTATGCTCGAGCGAGCCAGATATGGCTTCGACCTGTGAGTGGCGAGAAGAATATGCCTGTTATCAAAAGTCTGCGTGCGAGATACAACCGTCTGGCACTTGTGGTTGGACACCAACCGCTGAACTCAATGCCTGTTTGGCCAATCCACTAGGTATGATGTAATTAAAATGCCGGACGAGGTAAACCTCTTTAAATAATACAATAAAAGGAAACTTCGTTTCTATAAGAAGATTATTTATACCGCTCATCCCTTAACTTCATCCAAAGCTTACCCAAATGATTTTGTCCTTTCCAATCTGGACCACGCCCCCAGAAACTATCTTTATCAGAATCCTCAACCAGCTCCTTTTCTCCTGATTGCTTCAACTGCTTTTGTATATAAGGATGTTGATCATGCTTATGGCTAATTATGTCGTACATGACAGCTAATTTTTCTTCCTCATTCCAGGTAGCTCGTTTTTTATCTACATACTTTTCAGAAGCTAACTTGAGAGCCTCATGGGAAGACCTAGCTGAGTGAATCTCATTAATGATGCTCTCATCCTCAAACTTAGACGCCTGATAAGCATGTTCTGAAGTCATCCAGACCCGACCTTTCCATTCCACATTGAAGGCAGCAAAGTTTGAAAAGCCATACCCGAATTCCCCACCATAAAACAATACCTTTTCTTCCATACTAATTAGTTATTGAGTAAAAGCTTAATCTCACTAATTAATTATATAACATCCTTTCTTTCTATAAACTCCTACCATGAAAGATGCCCAGGGCCCTTTATCCAAATCTCTAAGAGTAGTACTCCTCTATAATACTTAGGGCTAAAGATTTAAACCTCATCACCTCTCCCGTAAGTTGATTATCAGTCGTTAAATCAACATTATTTTGAGGAAAACCTAAATCTCCCCTTACGTCTCTTTTAAACAAACCGTTATTGATGCGCCAATCACGTAACGCCTGCGTTGGGTCTTCCCCTTCATAGTAAACAACTTTGTTTGGTTGCTTATCTTTATTTTGAGTAAAGTAATTAGTCCAATACGCTTCCGATGTAACAGTTTGAGAAGTAGGTCGATAATATAAGCCCTTTTGACTCAAACAACTATATACAAATTTGTTATCGAGTGGAAAATGCTTAGATTTTACCCCAAACAGAAAATCATAATCACTGACTATTTCGATAAGACTAGGTTCTGTAACACCAAACACGTCTTTAAGTTCTTGGGCAAGATTCTCTTTTGCACTAATCCATGACAGAGAATCCTCCTGACTGTTACCTAGCAATTCGGAATACCTGCTGGCAAAATCTTTAAAGCCTGGACGACTAACTAGTTCTTGCGCCTGAGTGACCAGTCCTTCATTTTTAATTGGCTGATTTTCTTGGTCAAGTTCATATCTAGATCCAGTGACAGGGTTAACCAAGGCATTTCTGGGAATAAAAGTTATTCCGGCGCTTATTGGCACACCTTCTTCATCATTGGTGAAAACCATTTGATTATTATGTGTACCCCCTGCCGCCTCTGCCAGTTGACCACTAAAGTGGTATTGTGAAGCGATAAACAGTGACGGGTAGGCAAGAAAAATTTCATTTCCTCTCTCAGCACCATAGTGAGCGTTCGCTACTTCCTCAGCAGCAAAATGAACAGAAGTACGATCTGACAAGCTTCCGTCATAGCGTTGATTAGGAATATCACACATATCATTTAACCTATCAATGGCTTCTTCTTTTGTAAGTTCATCAAATTTCAAAAGTTTAGCCACACCCTCTCTCTTTGCATCTTCCGTAACATATAAAGACATGAAATTTTTTAGTTCTCCTGATTCAAGAATTTGTTTAAAGCCATCCCAATACTCACCTGTGCCAGCAAAATGAAAGACACCCCCAGTATGGTCTCTAACACCCTGCCTAGTAACATGTGTCACCATCTGGCTAGGAAATCTGGTAAGTAATAGTGTGTAATCCTCCAATGATAAAGTACTCAAAAAAGTTGAGTCAAAATATTTTTCAACTTCAGCTGACTCATAAGACGCTTCTTTCCATTGCTCAGTCTGCTTATCATAAAAGCTACGAAGCGCTCGCACAGCCTCTTCCCGCCAGTTAGTCGATAGAGACCCCGCATTTAGATCACTAGCTTCTTCGTTAGCATCAGGTGAACCTTCTTGTTTTTTTACTTGTGAAAGCAGCGACTGTATTTGAGCGGGTAAATACTCACCAGCTCCATGTAACCAACTCTTAATCTGACTAAGGACTGTTATATTTTCCATCACTTCAACACTCTCGCTTCCAACCTGCATTTCATCAACAATGCGATAAGTTTCATCATCTGCCGTCGAAGTGGACATTTCGACTCTCAGTTCACGAATTTCTTTTGCCAAAGCATCCCTCTCAACCTGGTTATGTTCTTTTGAATAACCTTTGATAAATTTTGGTACTCCTTCCATATAGTTTTATTTATTTATAATAATACTATATTTAATTAAGTGGTTCTTACAAAATAAAAACTACCCGCCAAACTCCTTCACAATCTCACGCTCATTTGTGGCATCGAGCGACTTCTTAAACCGAGCGCCCGGCTGTCCCTTGACTCGACTTTCACATTCTTTCCAGGTTTGGTGAGTCTTCACTACCCCATCCACCCTACTCACATACGAGTACGCTTTTAACGCTTGGCGCTGGCGCGCGTCACTACGCTCCTTGGCCTTGGCTTCATCAAAAGAGACGTCACTAATATTTAATCCATAGTCTGACTTCGGACCATTATAAAAAGTCACTGACTTTCCTTCGGCTAAGTCTGAAGCAACAGTATCAGCCCGCTCATTGCCGATAATACCGACGTGGCCGGGTACCTTGTGCCACTCAATCTCAAACCTGCCGAGCAATGGCAGTAATTCTTGCCACAAGTCTTTGTTTAATACATCAGTCTTGGCTTTGGTGACCCAGCCGTTTTTAGCCCAACCAAAAACCCAACCTTTAGCGCCTTCGACGACATACTTAGAGTCCGTATAAATCTCTACAGCCTTAGCCTTACCCGCCACCGCCTTAAGAGCCTCCACGACTGCTTTAAGCTCCATCTCATTGTTCGTGGTATGGGATTTTTGAGCACCGATTTCTAGTACTGTATCGGGAGTAGCTATAACCGCCCCAAAACCACCCGGTCCGGGATTGCCCTTGGCCGCGCCGTCGGTAAAAATAGTGATTTTTTGCATCATAATATAGCAGTTTAACATAAAGATTAACCACTGGATAAAAGGATGAAAATATATCGCTATTAGCGGATTATTTTGCTAGGATGCTGTAATGGAAATAAAGTCAGCGGTATTTAAAAAAGGCCTTAAGGGTGATAATGCTATTCTCGAAGACGGCCGGCCGCAGGTGGCTTTTATTGGGCGCTCCAACGCTGGTAAATCAAGTTTGCTGAATTCCCTGACCGGCCAAAAGAACCTGGCGATAACGAGCAAGACACCAGGGCGAACTAAAGAGATCAATGTTTTTTTAATCAACGGCACCCACTACTTCATGGACCTACCAGGCTATGGCTTCGCTAAGACTAGTGGTGAGACTCTAGACAAACTAGGCAAGCTCATATTTTGGTACCTCTTTGACTCTAAGCACAATCAAAAAGTTGTCCTCCTCATAGACGCCGAAATCGGCCCCACCAAAGATGATCTTAGGGTTCTGCGTGAACTCGAGAGAACTGGTAAAGAACTGGTGATTGTCCTAAATAAAGTTGATAAAATTCAAAAATCTAAGTACCAGCACCAGCTAAAGAAGCTGGGCGAGCAGCTCTCTCCTCATAAGCTCTTCCCGTATTCTTCAAAGACCAAAGTCGGCTTGGCTGACCTCACTTTAGAACTACTTAGATTATAGTTGAATGATCCTTTACCAATTCTCAATGAACCCCCCAATTTTGAGATCTTCTAGTGTTATGATACTTACATATGTACGAAGTAGCTCAAAAAATTTATCTGGTTATACTAGTTGTCTTCTCAGGCATTTTCTTTTGGCTACTTACTTATGAATATTTATCGCAATTTATTTTTGCACTTTTTAACATAAATCGCCCTTCACAATATTGGTTAATGCCCACATGTGCAGCAGTGGTTCTGATGGGTGGCTATATCTACGGTAAATTAACTATCAATAGACGCTTATATTTTTATATCTTATATTTAATTTTTGCTCTCAGTGTCTCATTAAGTGTCATTTCTGACAGCCAATGCAAACCAAACAGTTGCGATTTAGGACCACCTTCTTCAACGTTTTTATTTGCCTACACATTATTTTTACTAACTCCCATCACACTAATATTTAGCGTTTTTTACTACAGGAAATATACCAAAACAAAAAGAATTATTTTAAGCATTATTTCAATTGCAGTCTTTAGTGCTTGGCTAATTTTAGCTAGTAAATTTCTGCTTTAATATCTAAAAATGAGTACTAGTAATTAATTAAGAGTAGTGAATGACTCCACCTCACCACAAGCGCGGCGCAGGCTAGGAGACTTGTATTCGACACAGGCGACATAGTAGTAGCGGGTGGCTGACTTTAAACTAGTCACCTTTTTAACCTGACGATCCCGGCCAGAAAAATCTTTGTTAATAATAAATTTTGAGGTCACGCCACGAACAACGGGGATATCCTCGTATTTATCATATTCATCAAGATCAAGTAGGTCCGAGCGGTCAGTCCCGTAAACGATGTAGACCAAACCGTTAGCATAGTCATTCATACTGACAAAGCCGGCTAGTTCCGCCCCCCGACTCGATACATAGGTTGCTCCCTCAGTCTCAATGACCGGTCGACCGACAAAAGATTGAGTGTCCGCTTTATTGATAGTCGTAAATGACAAAGGTTGCCCGTACTGGCGATTACCATTTTGGTCTTCAATCACAATCCGGTAATTGTATCTAGTACCTGGCGATAGATCAGATTCAGCTACTTTGACTGTCTGACGGCCTGACTTAGTTATCGCTATAGTGTCGGTTCGCTTGGTGTAGGTGCTGCCGGTACCATACTCAAACCAAGCTTCAGCGGTCGGCGAGCTACCACGATCAACGTAACCGAGGAAAGTAGCGGAGCTACGACCGATAATATAGGGCGCTTGTGATACCGCATAGATCGAATACGGGTTAGGCTGAACTCTTACTCGACTAGTTGAGACTGGTTCAGAAATTGAGCGATTGTTTTGCTGAGCAGCTAGCTGAGCCTGGAGCTGGGCCAAAACACCATAGAGATACACCAAAAGCTCCTCCTGAGTACGGGGTTGGAAGGTACCGGTCGGCGCCTGGGCCGACATTGAAAGCGGTGTTAGAGCCACCGAAAACACCACTAGCAAACTAACGACACGAGAAACTTGGTAAAACATCATAGAATAATTGATATTTAAGGGTATAATTTATAATTATACCATACTTTTTATAAAAAAGCAATGTTTTGGGCTAAATTTGGCTATTCTGGCTTAGCTAAACCTTCAGTCACAGCTTCCGTTGATGAACTAGCGAACTCTTCTCTTCCCTCTCTAATTAGGCGCGAGAAATCTTCCTGACCCTGAAATTCTTTAGCTAAATCATTAATTTTGTACTTGGTGCGCGCTTCCTCAATACTAAGGTTGGAAGCGATAAGCCCTAGTTCTTTTGCCAATTCATCTGATTTCTCGGGAAGAATGAGCCGCCAGTCTAGACCGATGCGATTGGGGGTAATTTGATTGATGTGAGACGCGATATTGGTGGTGCAGTTACTTAAGAAGGTGTTATAGAACTCAGGCTCGGTCTGGAGCTGATTGGCTCGCTTTAGCATACTCAAGAATAGCGTCCGAGCCTGAGCTGGTGTTGCCGTTGTCGGGTAGAGAAATACATCATGCTGGCGGTGATTGGTCCGAAGATCGATCACATCCCGCTCATCGGCGATGACATACATTAATTCATATTGATTTAAGAGCCCTTTGACTGGCGAAAAGTTTCCCCTACCTCCTTTCTG
Organism: Minisyncoccia bacterium; assembly: GCA_041752435.1. Lineage (GTDB taxonomy): Bacteria > Patescibacteriota > Minisyncoccia > Phycocordibacterales > UBA918 > OLB19. The sequence continues at coordinate 6,553 of JBGSWM010000056.1, forward strand.
ATTTCCACTGAAATAGCCACCTGCTGTCCGTCAGCAAAACCGAAGGTCAAGAAAGTATGAGCCGCGCCGATGTCACCAAACGGCTCGACGATATAGTCGACGGTTTCTAGTTCATTCAAGTCCAGCGTCGTGTCGTAGTACCCGGGAGTGTAATCAGTCGTGCTGCGGTAGGAGTAGTGGCGCACATTCTTGATAGTTACTTCATCACCGGCAATGACCGCCTCAGCGGGAATAGCTTGATCGGTCGACCAAGCTCGATCTAATCTTGGTTCAGTAAAAATAGCTGCCCAAATGAAGGGTAAGGTGATTAGTAAAATAAATAAAGATAAGTATTTAGTCATTGCTTACAGTATATCAGTAGGTAAAAGGCTAGCGGGGACATCTGTCCCCGCTAGCCTTTTACCATCCTGTTCATTAGCCAGCCTCTGCTGTGGCTTTGGCTTCTTTCTGCAGTCGCTTAATATCTTTCAGGAGCAAAAGCGCATGACTAGCCGGATCCACCTCCGGATAAGCGGCCGCTATCTTACCGGCTGGATTTATCACGTAGGTAATACGATTAGTTCCCCGCACCTCCTTGCCGTACATCTTCTTCATGGCCAGTGCCCCATACTTATCCATGGTTTCCATCGTCGGGTCGGAGAGCAAGGTAAAGGGCAGGTTATATTTTAAGGCAAACTTTTGGTGTGACTTAACTGTGTCCTTACTCATACCAAAAACTGGCACTTTTAGCTTAGCAAAATCTTGATAGACCTCAGCTATCGTACAGGCCTCGACTGTACAGCCGGGCGTATCATCCTTCGGGTAAAAATACAGTACCACCCATTGTCCCGCATAATCCTTTAGGTTTTGCTGGAACCCAGACTGATCGAGCAAACTAAATAACGGGGCTTTTTTACCAACTTTGAGCATATCTATATAAATAATTAACTCTCTGATTATAACACCAACATGTATTTAGATAACTCGCTGCCTCGCTTTTACTCCACCGTCACACTCTTGGCGAGGTTGCGGGGACGGTCGACATTGAGACCTCGAGCGACGCCGACATAGTAGGCAAAGAGCTGGAGCGGGACCGTTGAAACAATTGGTTGCAAGAGTGGATGTACTTTGGGTACATATATCACATCATCGGCCACCTCAGTGATGCGCAGGTCGCCAGCAGTCGCAAGCGCAATGACTGGCGCTTGCCGCGCCCTCACTTCTTCGATATTAGAGATCATCTTGTCATAAACTTCGTTCTGGGGAGCCAGGGCAAAAACCGGAAAGTCTTTGTCTAACAAAGCAATCGAGCCATGCTTCAATTCCCCACCTGGATAAGCTTCCGCGTGGATGTAAGACACTTCCTTGAGCTTCAAGGCTCCCTCATAAGCAATCGCAGCATGCGAGCCGCGGCCGAGATACATGAAGTCATCAAACTGGGCATACTTCTTGGCGATAGTGGCGATTTTCTGGTGACTATCTAACACCGTCTTAATACTCGCCGGTAAAGCCACCAGAGCTTCAGCCAGGGCTATTCCGTCTGCTAAAGCCACCTCCCGTTGACGACCCAGATAAAGCGCCAAAAGGGCTGACACAGTGAGCTGCGACAAGAAGGCCTTGGTCGAGGCGACGGCGATTTCCGGCCCCGCGTGATTGTAGATACCAGCCTCAATATCCCGCGCAATAGCTGAACCGACTACGTTGACAATTCCGAGAGTCAGACATTCGGCGGCTTTGGCTTTATCGAGTGAAGCTTTGGTGTCGGCCGTTTCTCCCGACTGACTGATGAACAGACAGGCGGTTTGTTTATTGTGATGAACCTTCTTGTAGCGAAACTCACTACCGAGCGAGACTTGGGTTGGTATATCAGCAAATTCGGAAAACAACTGCTCAGCATAGAGGCCAGCGTAATAGGCAGAACCACAACCAACAATGTGGATATTCTCTATCTCACCCACCCGCGCTTTCATACTGTCTAGGCCGCCCAGCTTCACAAGACCCTTGTCGACCAACAGACGTCCCCGCAAGGCGTTATCGATTACTTCTGGACCCTCAAATATTTCCTTCAACATAAAATGGTCATAGCCATTCTTTTGCACTGACTCTTGAGTCCATTCTATGCGCTCGGCCGTCTTGGTCTGTTTCTGACCATTTAGATGCGTGACTGAATAGTCATCTTGCTTCACTACCGCTATCTCACCATCATGCAAATAGACCACATCCTTGGTATGAACCAGTAGGGCCGACGGGTCCGAGGAGACAAAGTTTCCATCGCTAGCCAGACCAATCACAATCGGACTACCTAGCCGAGCGGCAATGAGTTCAGTCGGATGACGTTCGGAGATAGCCAAGAGACCATAGGTACCCCGCACTACACGCAAAGCCGAAGTGATGGCCTCGCGCAAATTTCCGCTATAAAAGCTGCCAATGAGTTTGGCCAGAACTTCAGTATCAGTCTGCGAATAAAAAGTCACACCTTGGGCCACCAGACCTTCCCTTAATTCACGATAGTTTTCAATAATACCGTTGTGAGCGATCCAAATCTGCTCGCTCATATCTGAGTGCGGATGGGCGTTCTGCTCGGTCGGCTTACCGTGGGTCGCCCACCTGGTATGAGCAATCCCCGCGGTACCAGGAATATCTGAGGGCATTTTTTTGGCGAGGTTGTCTATCGGGCCAGCGGCTTTAATAACACCGTAGTGTGGGACAAAAATCCCCGCCGAGTCATAACCTCTGTACTCAAGCGTCCGTAAACCCTGAAGCAAAAGCGGCGCTGCCGTATGACTCCCTACATATCCAAATATGCCGCACATATGAACTCATTAATTAATAGCGTATATGCTATATAATACCAAACATTTTTTAAATTAGTTACAGACATTCCTAACTGTCTAAGGGTTACTTAGAAAAATGTTTTCCTAGTTGATTATGTTGAATCTTCGAACTATTGAATGTATCATGTATACATGATATCTAAATGGTACAATTTAAAATCTGAGGCCATTCGCTTACGCAAAAAAGGAAAGTCGCTCCCTTACATACACCAAAAACTCGGTATTCCTAAATCAACACTAAGCTATTGGTTAAAAGAAGTGATTCTTACTACTACACAAAAGCAAAAGTTGCATAAAGACTGGCAAGAAGCACTAACGAAAGCTCGTATAGGAGCAGCCCTTTGGCACAATACAGAAAAAGCTAAACGTCTAAAATCAGCCGAGATTGAGGGTATTTCTTTGTTAAAGAGAATCGACATGAGCGATGTAAACATAACAGAGCTTGCTTTGGCTATTTTGTATTTAGGCGAAGGAACAAAAGCCAAAAGTGAGACTGGGATGGGTAGCTCAGATCCTCTCATTCTTAAATTTTTTATCACTTGCCTCAGAAAAATATACGCTGTGCCAGAAGAAAAAATAAAATGTGAGTTACATCTACGCGCCGACCAAGACCCAGAGAAAATGATTGAATTCTGGTCAAATGAGCTACATGTCTCAAAAGATAACTTTACTAAGCCTTATTTAGACAAACGAACTAAAGGTAAGGTTACGTATGAGTCGTACAAAGGGGTATGCTTAATCCGCTGTGGCCAGGTGGCAATTCAGCGAAAATTAGTATATATTGCTAAACACTTTTGTAGTGAAATAGCAACAAAGGTACAATAGTATTATCGTGCGATTAGCTCAGTGGTAGAGCGCTTCGTTGACATCGAAGAGGTCGGAAGTTCAATCCTTCCATCGCACACCAAAAACAGAAACAATGTTTAGCGACGTTATCAATCACGGCTAATGAAACCGGGTATAATCATCTAAACTACCCCTCGACTCACCCCCATTTCTCTTGTATAGTGCGCTGACTATATGATTCTACTTTCTATCGAAACCAGTTGTGACGAAACGGCTGTTAGTATTGTCGAAGTCCTCGGTGACTTTCCGAACGCCACTTATGAAATACTAGGTAATTCCCTTTTTTCCCAAATTGAAGTTCATCGCGAGTACGGCGGAGTTTTTCCGACTTTAGCCAAACGCGAACATATCGCCACCATTATTCCCATGCTCGAACACGCGCTCGGCGAGAGCAAACTCAAAAGTGGCTACACCCCAGCTCTGTCACCAGAGGAAAAAGCCGCCGTCCATGAAATTCTCAAGCGTGAAAATGGCCTAGCTGACCAAGTACTCACCTTTCAGGCCGCCGTCGGCACGCCTCCGATTGACGCTATCGCTGTCACTAGTGGACCAGGGCTTGAACCAGCTTTGTGGGTGGGGGTGAATTTTGCCAAAGCTTTAAGCACTATCTGGCAAGTACCTGTCGTGCCAGTCGACCAC
>JBGSWM010000057.1:0-2378 GCA_041752435.1 Minisyncoccia bacterium
GAGACTAAGTGCATCAACTCGTGTTTAGAGAAGACGCTAGGGATCTCTTCACCGAGTAGTTTGTTTAAAGTGTAGGCAATCGGATAGGTGATTGGTAGCATGATGAAGATAAGTACTCGCATGACAGGGGCAAAAGTACTACCAAACCACAACGCATGACGCGAAAAAGCGGCCTGGGGAATAATTTCCCCCAAGAGGAAGATGAGGACAGTGGCGATAACTCCAGCCACTAAACCACTAGCAATCGAACCCAGGTATACCGACAGAGCCGTATTCACCGCCACATTACCAAGAAGTAGGGTAGTCAATAGGAGATTACCTTTTTGCCGAATCGGGTAAATGGCAATCGCTGCTTTGTCGCCGAGGCGAGCCCGGCGTCTTAGGGTGTTAGGGTCAAGTGAGAAGTAGCCGAGAGTCAGGCCAGAGAACATGGCCGAGCCGGCCAATAGGATAACCGATATAAGATATTCCACGATAGATGATTAGAGAGGATCTCCCCCTAAAAATGAATTAACTATAAGTAATAAGACAAAGCCTGCTAAAGCTAACAAAACCATTTTCATAAGCCTATTGTAGCAGATTAAGCTGGGACAAAAGTCAAAGCTCCGCCCCGCTTACTCCCGCGACCAGTTCGACCAATCCGGTGAACATAATCCTCGTAAGTATTTGGTAGATCGTAGTTGATAACGTGCGAGACATCGTCGACGTGGATGCCACGAGCAGCGACATCAGTCGCGACGAGGACTTGGAGACGACCAAGCTTGAAGTTACCGAGCGCTCGCTGTCGTTGTCCGTGGGACTTGTTGCCATGAATAGCATCTGATTTGACGCCAGATTTAGAGAGTTCTTGAGACAGCTTCTCAACACTATGCTTCATCGCGCCGAAAACAATCACGCGTGTGAATTCAGGTTTTTTGAGCAACTCTACCAGCGTATCAAACTTGTTGTGGTGTTCGTAGCGAACGACATCTTGGGTGATACTGCTTGTCACGTCATTCTTCTTAATTGAAACTGTGATTGGTTCACGCAAAAAGTCGTGAATCAAACCTTCAATCGTTTTTGACATAGTCGCCGAGAAGAAAAGAGTTTCTCGTTCATCCGGAACATCCTTCAGAATTTTTTTGATGTCATGGATAAAGCCCATGTCGAGCATACGGTCAGCTTCATCCAGAATAACGGTGGTAAAAGCTCCTGGCTTAATATGTCCACGATCGAGAAGGTCCTGTACTCGACCAGGGGTACCAATAATAAAGTGATTCTTCCGCTTGAGACCCATGATCTGTGGACGAATATTCATTCCACCAACACACACCGTAGAATAGAGGTGCATTTTTGGAGTTAGACGACGTAGTTCTTGTTCGACCTGAATCGCAAGTTCGCGAGTCGGGGTAAGGATAAGAGTTTGTCGACTTGGTTGGCGCAGGGTCTTGTGAATAGTTGGGAGTAGGAAAGCGGCGGTTTTACCAGTACCGGTTTGGGCTAGTCCGACCACGTCCTTACCGGCCATGATGTGGGGAATAACTTGATCTTGAATGGCGCTCGGGACAGTGATACCCATCGCTGCGACCGATTCGACAATTCGTAGATCAAGACCAAAGTCATTGAAAGTATGAGTCGAGGCGTATGGGGCGTCTGGTGTTAGGGGAGCCGGGTTGAGGTTAATGAATTTTGAAACGTCAAAAGTCTGCTGGACGCGACGGCCCCGGCCACCGCCAGTCGGTCGGCCACCTCGGCTGCCGCCGCGGTTGAAGCCGCCACCGCGGGGAGAGCTACTATAGCTGCGTGAACTACCACTACTCTGGGCGCGATCGGGGTACACAAAACGGCTACCGGTGGCACTGGCCGGTCGGTGCGAGCTGCTACTACGGTCGCTGCCACCAGTTCTTGGTCGAGCCGAAGAAAAGCTACGGCGCGCGCCGGAATTACTACTAAAAGAGGTCGACCGACTAGGTCGGCTATCTGAACTTGGCATTATTTTTTATATGGTTAAGAAATTGCGAGGCAATTTCTGGCTTGTGCAGTTAAGTAAATCCAAACGAGTCACAAACTTCCAATAAATGGGGGTGACGGCTATTTGCCGCTCAAGAGCCCTACACGAGATTCTCAAGGTGTTTGTACAGTAGCATTAGATTGAATATAAGTCAAATCATTAGCCTTTGCCAACAGGTTGAGGAATTGGTGCTTAAAAAAAGTTTAAGTTGACAACCGACAACTTATGCAATGCGTCAGATTTTATTATCAAGGTGCGTGATAAAATATTTTAAATAACAACAAAAATATGAAATTTTCCCACACTAAGTTAGTTGAGCGATATCAGTGGTATAAAAATTTTCATGAATTGAGATCAGCTAATCTGTTGGTCTGGTGTCTATTTCTTT
>JBGSWM010000058.1:0-4600 GCA_041752435.1 Minisyncoccia bacterium
GTGTCCTTTATAAAGGACACGAGGCGTGATGAGAAATTTTTATAGTAAATTTAGACTTATTTAAAGCCGTAGATTTTGGGTAATCTCGTCACCATTGACAAAATTGAGAAGTGTATTCTTTTGTTAACAGGGGATTGCAGCAAAAACTACTCCGCAGTAAGAGTAATATCGATCGAGACAGGGCAGTGGTCTGAGCCCATCACTTCGGGGTGAATGCGGGCACTCTTGATGAGGGGTACGAGTGCCGCGCTAGCAAAAACGTAGTCGATCCGCCAGCCAACATTTCGCTCGCGCGCCGCTCCCCAGCGTGACCACCAAGTGTAGAATCCGGACTGTTTTTCAAAAAGACGAAACGTGTCAACAAAACCATTTCCAAGGTAGGCAGAGAGTCCGTCTCGCTCTTCGGTAGTGAAGCCCTTCTTCCCCTCGTTCTCTTTTGGTCTCGCTAAGTCTAGTTCGGTATGTGCCACATTGAGGTCACCACAGAAAATCACTGGTTTCTCCTTTTCTAGGCGTTTCATGTAGGCTAGGTAGGCAGGATCCCAGGCTTGGCGCATGGCAATTCGCGACAAATCATCTTTGGCGTTGGGAGTATAGACCGTACTGACAAAAAACCCTTCAAATTCAAGGGTGGTGACCCGGCCTTCTTTGCTCGTATCACCATAAGTGTCAGTTAAAGCGTACTGTTCCACAATATCTTCTGGCAGACCCAAGTAGACGGCCTCGGGAGAATGCTTGGTAAATATAGCCGTTCCTGAGTATCCTTTGCGTTCGGCCGAGCACCAGTACTCCTCATATTGTGGAAAATCAGCCTCCACCTGACCTCTTTCGGCCTTAGTTTCCTGCAAACACAGGATATCGGGGTCATGTTCCTTAAGAAACCGCTCCAAATCACCCTTTTTCAAGACCGCCCGGATTCCATTCACGTTCCACGAGTATATTTTCATTGGATAAGTTTAGCATTTTGGTACGTCAGACAAAAGAAAAACAGGAAGGGGATGATTCTTCCTGTTTTGAAAAACCAGCAAGAGGACTTGGTTGGTCCTCGTAGACTAGTTTCTTGATCTACTCAATAGTGGGATTAACTGTCCTCCTTAAAACGTATTAAGTTAGGATCTACCACTATCTTCAGAAAATCAAAAAGCTCGGTGCGACAAGACTCGAGAGCACCATCTAAACCCCTATCATGATTTAAATCTGTTGCAGCCGTCGTTTGCCACTCTTTAAGATGAAACCTGTTTCCCTTGAGGGGGTAGTAGCCGGCAAATTTAAGGCCACACACTCCACCCCTTCGACCCAGGGAGAGGGCGACCTGGTTGGCAGCTACGGCACAGAGACGCAGGTCAAGGTACTCCCGTTCTAGTTCGACCTCTGTGAGAAATTTCGCTTTTATGTTTGCCCACATCTTACGTTGAGTTTTTTGCGAATAGTAAAAGACGGGCTTGTTTGAACTATCTCCCCACTCTGACGTCTTTAAGTCAGGAAAACAATCAAGATTACCAGGCATTTGATAAAAACGCAGTAGGGAGAGATTGAGGAAGCGTTCAACTTCTACCGGCAATGACCGGCGCCACTCCCGGATTACTTGAGCTAAATGTGGGAAGGCTCTCACAGCGAGCGTATAGTCCTCTCTAGAAAGATGGGGTACGTACAGACTCCCGGACTCCCAGTCTTCTTCAGCTGTAGCAGGTTCTTTTGGTAAAGCTACAAGCAGGTCTTCGCAGAGCCGTTTCACACTACTAACAGTAGGAACGAACATGGCACATCTCCTTTGGTGATGCCAAAGGAGATTTTGGCATAAAAGGTTAATATTGTAAATATATGATATTGTCATTTCTACGCTACAAAAATAGTTTAATTTAAACAATAGTATGTTATGATGTCATAGCATACTCATGACAAATAAAAAAGAATTTATCAGTAGCTTAGAAAAAGCCGGTCTAACCTCAAACGAATCCCGGGTATACCTTTATTTACTAGAGCGAAGTGAGGCGGTCGGAGGGACAAAGATAGCCGTAGGGACCGCTATCCATCGTCAGTACGTATATCTCATTTTACCAAAACTAATCGAACTTGGATTAGTTGAAGAAATTGCTCACGGGGCACGGAGTCGCTATCTAGCACTCGCTCCATCTCGGCTTATTACCCTCTCACGTGAGCGAGTTTATGAAACTGAAAATTTAGCTAAGCGGCTAGCAATGCTTTCAAAAGCTGGGCATGAGCAAGAGTCAGAAGTACTATTTGGAACACGAGAACTTATCGAACATGAGTATGCCTTTGAAAAGAGTGCCACGCAGGGGGAAGTCCAGTACATAATTGGTGGCAACAGCCGAGCCTTTATAGACTGTATGGGAGAGGACTATGACGAGATAACACGCCTAGACGAAAAAAATCAGGTCGTGACGTATTACCTTGGTTCAGAAAAAGACAAGCTTGATAATAAATTAGCGGAGGGAAGGGAGGACAGATTTCACAAGAGATTTTTCAAAAAAATGCCAGAAGGTATCACCCACATGGTAATACGTAACGATCGCGTGTGTTTCTTTTCATTTCTCAAACCACCAACTGTGCACATTATAAAGTCTGAGGTAGTGGCACAGAACTACAAACAATTCTTCCTAATGTTGTGGGGGATGGCGAGTGAATAAGTTTTCAAGAAGGTAGTTGGAGTTGGTGCATAAACAACAATATAGTAGACGGTTAGAGAGTTACACTATATAGGTGACTACCAACCATGGAGGTGTCGCACATGTACCCTGATCCACAGCAAGGCCCAGCTGGTAAGACGTAAATCACACCACAGCAACAGCAGGCCGGCACAGAGGTGAAGCCGAACAATGTGACAGATAAAGCTCCCCAAGCAATGACTGCTCAACCAATACGGTCAGCAGAATTTGCAGAAGACGGGTTCCATGATGATGACTTGGGAGATGGATTTGCCTGCTGCCAATGATTCACCGATTGATGTTCCAGCGCAACCCCTTGGGTGGCGCTGGCTTCTTTAATTTTGTTAATCAGAAAATCCCAGGGTCATTGATACACCCTATACTAATAACTTGTTTACCTCGCGGTTGACATCGACCGGAGTACTGATGAGCTTTAGCCCCTCAAAAAGAGTGCGGAGCGACAGAGCGAGTTCGCTACTATCAATGCAAATGGCCAGTTCTTGTTTAGGTATAAACAGGATTATAGTGTTGGGTAGGATAGCGATGTCAGCCGGAAAGTCACTTACGGAGTCTGGTAAAGCATAGAGAAGAATCTTTCGATCTAAGTGTGTAGCCATAACGTCACTACCTTTACGCAGCTTCACTTCCAAGAGCGACCTTGGAGAACCCAGAACCTCCATAATAACACCCGATGATTTAAAGGCTTCTTGCCAATCTTTCATACTAGAGTCACGCATTTTCATCTTTGACCGCACCGCGTCAACACCATCAATGAAGTAGAGTCTCTCGCCGCGCGGCAGATCAAGCAGACGATAGTATGCTTTGAGTAAGCCCGAAGCACCCGAGAAAACTTTGACAGAAAACTTTTTACTAAAAGCCTGTTCCTTTACCAAATCACGCAACAGAGGGAGGGCGGACTCGACTATTTTTTGTCTTTCTTTATACTCAGACTCAAGTGTCCCGAGGTCAACGGCCTCCCACTCAAAGTGTCCGCCTACCTTTATTCGCAGAACGAATCCGTTTTCTTTTAGTTCTTCCAGTAAAAGTAGTACACTCGTCCGCGGCTTACCGACTTGACGGGCCACTTCGGTGGCTGTTTGCGGCCCTTTTTCTAGTAGAGCCAGAAAAATATCAGCCTCTTTGCGGGAGAGACCCATTTGCACCAATCCGGCTTTGGCTTGAATATTCTTCACAGTGACATAATTTATGACACATTTATACCACAAAAAACAGTTATTTGGTAATGTATTTAATAGAGAGTTGTGAGATTAAACATATTTCCCGGCATTTATTTGCAATTAATACACACTAACACCAGCCCAACTGGACTTACCTGTTCTTTGAAAGGAGATTGCCTTGACACTCACAGAAGCAAGCCAGGACTGGAAGTTTTGGTACACCATACTGGTTTTAACCCTGGTAGTAGTACCCCTCACTTGCGCCGCACTCACCACCGACTCACTTGAGAAGACTGGCGTGAACCGATGGCTGATTCGAGCCTGGAACTTGCTAGGCTACACCTTTGCTGTCGTCGGCATTGTGGTAGGCTTGGGGCCATTTCTAGACGTAACTTTCGCGACTCTCTTGGGCGGCAGCGGCTGCATCTCTCTTGGAGCTAGTATGGTCATGCTGTACCGAGGAATGAAGAGGTGACGGGGACTTGCGAATTAGCAAAGCTTTGCTAGGGTAGGGAGGGGTCTTTCACGTTCAACAAGGAGAATGTTTATGTCGGACAGTCTGATCGATGATGAGCACTTGCTGCGTTACCTGGCAGGAACAGCTTTGTTCTTCGTCGTTCTTGCCATACTGCTCTTGCTCACCGCTATAATGGCCAGTGTGGTGTGGGGAGTGAGCTCAGCCCTGGACTGGCGAGGACACCGTCTAAGCTGGCAGAGGTGGCTGGCTGGAGGACGAAGTCGACGATAGTCAGGCCC
>JBGSWM010000059.1:0-16714 GCA_041752435.1 Minisyncoccia bacterium
TTTTTGTTGAATAAAAACACTTCCTAACTCTGGTTTAATGGAAGACACCGAAGCCGCAAAAGCGGCAGTTTTTATCCCTAGAGAAAATAACGAACGATTAATTAAAACACCGGGGCCGGTTAGTTTTTTTATGGAAGGAAACTCTTCGTGAGGAATAGATTTTACTGAAGTACTGGTTTTATTTGATTCTATTAATAAGACACCATCCTCCACTTTTAATGATATCTCATTCTCGGTGTCATATTGAATACTCTGCAAGAGAGTAGTGGCTGGAACAGCTACTAAACCCAACTCTTGGCTATGACAAGGAATATTAATCTCAATACTCAACTCTAGATTAGTCGCTTTCAAGGTTAGGTTATTTTCCGTCACTTCGAGTAGCGCACATTGTAAAACTGGTAAAGTTACATGTTTGGTGCTGATTCTAGTTAATAAATCAAGAGCACTCATTAGCTGGGGACGAGAAACTGTTATTTCCATATTTTTATCATTTTACTCTGCTTTATTAGGGGTGTGGAAGTGTGCATATCTTAAAATTATGTTGTACTGCTAAGCTTATTTAGTCCCCAGGGTGACGGGATAACCAACCGATAAGTTTATTTATTTGGGGATGGGTTGGGGATAGTTGAGTAATTTTAAAAATAGTGGGGATAAAGAAACCACTTCTCCCTAGTATAACAACAATTACCATCCTCGTAACCATAGGGTTGTCCCAGAGTCTACCCACAACCTTATCCCGGTATTTAGCTCGGTAAAAATAAAAGACCCCAGTAAGGGTCCTTTAAACTATTTGAGAAGCATTCTGATTTGGGCAATTTCGTCTTCTAGTTCGGAATTAGATTTTAACTCAGTCTTAATCTTCTCGCACGAGTGGATGACGGTAGTATGGTCACGGCCTCCAAGTTTTTTACCAATGGCTGGGTATGAGACCTGGAAATCCTCACGTAAAAGATACATGATGATTTGTCGGGGTTTAACTATTTCTTTACGACGAGTTTTTTCATAAATACTGGCTTGGTCGATATCAAAGTAGCGCGCAACTTTATCGACTACATCAGAAACTGCTAAAGTTTTGCGCGGACGAGAACTGTTTTTAATAATCACCTTCACCTCATCTAGAGTTAGAGTGCGACCGAGTAGTTGAGATTGGCACATGATGGTGTTAAGGGCCCCTTCTAGCTCACGAATGTTACCCTCGATTGTATAGGCCAGGTGATTGACGACATCATCAGCCAAGACGATGCTGTTTTGTGCGGCTTTAGCTCTTAATATGGCGGCTCGTGACTCAAGGTCAGGGGCGGGTATATCAACAATCATCCCTTGGGCAAAACGAGACCGGAGACGGTCTTCCATACCCTGCAGCAGGGCAGGGTGCATGTCGCTGGAGAAGACAATTTGCTTGTTGGTGTCATGTAGGGCGTTGAAAAGGTGGAATAATTCCTCCTGAGTTTTTTCTTTGGTGGCCAAAAACTGGACGTCGTCCATAATCAAGACGTCATATTGACGATATTTATCTTTGAAGCTGTTGGCGGTACCACTCTGTAGTGAGTTAAAGTAATCAACCGCAAAGCGTTCGCTGGTGACATAGAAGACTTTCTTACCGGTCTTTTTAACTTGGTTGCCTACCGCTTGAATAAGGTGGGTCTTACCATGACCAGTTTTGCCGTAAATAAACAGTGGATTGTAAGTGATACCTGGCTTTTCACTAACGGTTCTAGCGGCAGCGTGAGCCAGAGCGTTGTATGGTCCAATCACAAAGTTTTCAAAAGAATACTTCGGATTTAGGTTGTCACTTTTGTTTATGTAGTATTCCTCTAAAGGAAGAGCGGCGTTCACTGTCTGGGTTTTGCTGCTCTCGCTGCGGCGATCGCTGCGTTGGACCACATCATACTCAACGCTGCGAATATAGGGCGAAATTTCACGGAGAGTCTTTAAAATCATTGACTGGAACTTGTCTTGGAGCCAGTCTTTAACAAACACGCTTGGTACGGCCAAGGTGGCTGTGCCGTCTTCGAGAGTGAGGATATAAGTGTCGCGGAACCAGGTTTTGAAGTTGGCTGGAGTGATGGCCAACTCGATCTTTACCAAGGCATCATCCCACAACTTTTTAGTGTCCACATGCTCAGTCCGGACAATGCTTTGTGGAGTTGATGAATGGGAGATGGGGTTCATGGTGAGTCGCTAATCAAAGCAGTACTGTGCATTATACCCGCATTATTTTCCCTGTAAAATTTTTAGCAAAAAAATAAGTAATCTAAACTCCGCTTCTCGATACCAAAATGCAACTGTGTATAAACTGTGTATAAATGCCGGGGTAAAAACTACCAACGGTTAAATCGGATTACCCGCTTAAATTTGCTGTGGCGCAGGCCACAAGTACCCCCCCATCGCATGGTAGTGGGTTTGGCTCTAGAAAAGTCACTCACCAGGCTTAATCTGCTGCCGGGGGCGTGGTATTTTGGAGGCACTGCTATTAATAAGGTGGATTTGGTGGGTGATGTTGAATATTTTGGCTATTCATGTATAGTGTGTCGGTATTGCAAATACTAAAATAATCTATGAGCAAAAGAACCTATCAACCAAGTAAACAAAAACGAGCTACCACCCACGGCTTTTTAGTGCGCAGTGAGACCACGGCCGGGTCTAAAGTCCTTCTGGCTAGGCGTCGCAAAGGACGTGCTCAACTAACGGTTAAAAAAGCTCGCTAAGAGCTTTTTTACTTTCTCTAGCTCTAGGCTACAATTAGCGTATGTTGCCCAAGAAGCAAAGACTAAATCGTGCTCAATTTTCAGAATATTTTAGTAGCGGCCGGCGTTCTCATACTCCCTATCTTACCTTCATAATGTCCCCTTCCTCGACCTTTAAAGCCGTGGTGGTGGTAGGTAAAAAGGTCGCCAAAAAAGCCCATGATCGCAACCGTCTTAAAAGACGTTTATACAGTCTAATTAGCGAGGCCCAAAAGCAAAAGAATTGGACGGGCGTTTTGTTAGTTATTGCTAAGCCGGCGCTTTTTAAGCTAACTAAGAGACAAATCACTGAGGTGGTAGGTTTAGAAATTGCACAGGTAATAAATAAAACGTAGAATAGCCTTCATGAGTTACATTTGGCACACATTTTTTTTCGACCCAGTTTATAACACACTGGTTTTTTTTATTGATGTTATTCCCGCTGGTGATGTCGGGTTGGCGATTATTCTGACCGTGGTGTTGGTTAAGTTGGTCCTCTTACCACTCTCGGTGAAAGCGGCTAAAACGCAAAAAATACTTCGGGAGATTGAACCAAAGCTTAAAGAGTTAAAAGAGAAGTTTAAAGATAAGCGAGAAGAGCAAGCCAAGGCCATGATGGAGGTTTATAAAGAGGCGGGTATGAATCCGTTTGCCAGCATTCTGCTCTTTATGATCCAGATACCGATTATTATCGCTTTGTATCTAGCGGTTTCAAAAGGAGGAGGAATTCCGCTGCCGGAGATCAACACAGATTTGTTATACTCATTTATTCCGAGTCCAGACAGTGCCTCAATGGATTTCCTAGGATTGGTGGATATCACTGGCAAAAGTATTATCCTTGCCGCCCTAGCGGCGGTGACACAGTTCTTCCAGATTAAGCTAGCCATGCCACCAATGACACCGCGTGATCCAAACGCTGCGCCTGACCTGAAGGCAGACTTTATGCATAATATGCAAATTCAGATGCGCTATGTCATGCCGGTTCTGATCTTCTTTGCTGCCTACTTCATCTCAGCGGCCATCGCCCTCTATTTCTTTGTTAGTAACATCGTCGGTATCTTGCAGGAATTATATCTCAAGCGCCATCGCTAATTTTTACTACGGCATCAAGAATACCCTGTTGTCTTTACTGTAGGAATGGCGTGTTGGCTGTTTTTGTTTCGTCTAGAGAACTACCCCCGAGGGTGTAGAGATAGGCTGGGTGGATTTTACTACCTACTTAAAGGGAGTTACGCAGTGAATGTCATCATTTTGTCTCATGTCGATGTCTTTTTGGTAGGGGGTGCCAAGTAAGCCATGACACTTATTGGTGGCTGCCGCGCAGTCATTTTGTCTTTCAGGATACGTTAGTTCACAGGCGATAATAATAGTCTTACCGTACTCGCAGATAATTTTATCCAACTTATCTGCCTTTGGTTTTCCACCGGCACTAACACAGGCGGCTGAAACCCCACTGCAGTCATATTTCTCTTGCGGATCTTCGCTGCCGGTATCAAAACAGTTAGCTGTCGTTGGCTCAGATAATCTGACATTGGGTGGTGGAGCATCCCCGCCCGCCGGACCGGCTTTGGGGGTAGCTTGATTGGTGGTAATCTCGGTGTTGAATTCTGTGATGTTTGGATTTATGACCTGCAAGACTAACACCGCTGAAATAACAATAATGAGACCTAAAATGGCGCCTTGAATTTCGGCAATCGCTTTGGATTTATTGGTGACTATATCTGAAAGCATATACTTCATGCCGGCAATAATAATCTTTATCACTGCAATTAGAGCGCCAACACTAATAGATAGAGCATACAGGGCATTAATATAGTCACTAAAGTTTAAATCTCCCCCACCGAGACCAGGAATACCAATCAGAGGAATGTAAGGGTTGTTGGCCGAAGCCACTATCGGTAGCAGAAAAAGAGTCGAGAAAAGCGGGAGTAAAAATGATTTAGAGTTCATATAGCCAAAGAGTATTATCGTATTTATTGGTAAAGTATAGCGCTGTGCCACTGTCTCCTGCAATCATGTCATCAATGTCGATCGGGCGACCAGACTCAGCAAAGGTGTCTACTGACTCTTCGGCTTCTAAGGTGTTTAAATTTATCTTCCAGATAGAGTCGCGGAACGAAAATACCCCCTTATACCAATCATCAGGAAAGGCCCGCGGTAGTTTGGTTATGCCATAAGCACACCAGGCTGTATCAGCTTCGTTTAGGCTGACGGCACATTTTTCCGGTAGTAGGATCAAAGCTGTACCGTCTCGTTCCCGGGTTTTTTTGTCATAGACAAAAGTAGCAGCCTCATTATCTAAGGTTCTAGTGTAGACAATGTGGTTGGGACTGTTAAAGGCGGTTAGACCAAAGCCTTGAGCTGGCAAGCGCTCCATTTTTCCTTTAGTAAAGGTGTAGAGGTAGCCTTCAAGGGCGTAGCTTGGTTTGGGGTAGACAACATGACTAGCTTCACTTACCTCACCAAAACGGACGGCGGCTTCGTAGAAAGGGATGTTGAACATTTTGACCAAAGAGCTGGAGTTTAGGTTGTAGTTATAGGCCGTCATCCCCTCTTTTGTCTCTGTGGTATAACCGATTGAACTAGTGCTAAACATCGTAAAATCAAAGACCTCATCTTTGATAGTGGTTGTTTCAAGGGTCTCCGCTGATTTGTTTATTTGACCAACTAGTAGCTCATTAGAGCGTCTATCGGTGCGGCTGCGCACGGCTACAGCTAAGCCGTCCGGTGAGAATTCAGCCACCGCGGCGTCTTTAATCGTGTAATTTGAAATACGAGTTTCTTGGCTACTGGCGAGGTCAATTTCATAAATATGACCAGTACCAGTCTCGACATAGCGAACATAAATAGGGTCAGTCGCGGTCGCCTGCACCTCAGCAAAACCAATCACCGGTTTGGTGGTTAGTTGGCGTAGGCGGGGTCGAGGAGCGTCAGGGTCGGGTGATTCGACGATAGGCGGCGGTGGTACCACTACTCCCCCATCCTTGCCATCGTTACCAGGCAGGTCGATAAAGCCAGGTTCAGTTTGGTCGGTGTTATTAAAGAAAAGTAAATAAACCCAAACCGCTAAGAGTAAGATGATGACAACGATGCCGAGAATGATAAGAGTTTTTTGTCGCATAAGTTTACTGACCGCCTGGTCTTACAGACACTGTGAGTTCCCTCTCCACTCCCTGGAGGACCTGTTTGGTGTTTCTAACATGGAAACCGATTTGTGAACTACCACCAGAATCTTCTGCCGCCAAACTAATCTCGTAGGGGTTGTTGAAATCACCTTGGTACTTTGTGCCGTTTATCTTCCATTCCAGGAAGTCAGGTCGGTTGTAGGTGGCAAGATCTAGGTAGTATGGTTCGGCCCGGAGAGCGATGCCGCTGCCCAAGAGCTCGAGAGAGCTACCAACCGATCGTTCGATTATGCCGTAGAGCTGGTTAAATTCATAAAATTCTAACTCTGGTTCAACTTTGGTTAGATTTATTATCCTTTTGGCAATCGTCACGCCATTAATATCCTTTACTTCAAGGCCCAAGTTGGCATAGAGGCCGCGGGGCATGGGAAAGGTAATTGTATTATTACCTCTTATAGTGCCGCGCTCTAGGGTGCGACCATTGAGTTGCCAGGTAAAAAGCAGCTCTGAGCTCGGCGGGTTGCCGGCATTGATAAGGGCGGTAACGTTAACATTACTTTCTAAACTCGGTAGCGCTCGACCGCGGTAGAAAGCTGGGGTACGAGTTTGGGGCTCAATGATGATATCTAGGTAGACTGGGTTGATGGTTCTTTCGACCGTAAAACTCTCCCCACTAGCTGTTTCAACTACTAACTTCAGGTTAATTTTTGCCCCGGCTTCTCTCGTACTGGTGCTAATCTGTCGAGCATTTAAAGCATCTTCGATCGCTACTCCGTTGTAGAACCAACGCATAGTATTAACCTGTAAAGGGAAAGCATAGTCATTGGCAGTGGCGGTAAACTCCATGTCGGGTCCGGGAAAAGGCGGGTCTAAATCAATTGTCAGAGAGCTGTCGCCATAAATTAAGCTACTCTGCGCCAAGGCAACTGGGGCAGCGTAGAAAAAGGTAAGAATTAAAAGTAGAAGACTAAACCGCATATCAATATACTCTATAGTAACAAAGAAATTCTCTAAAAAACGGCTTATTCACGGACTGACTAGCGCGGATAGAACCAAATAGCGATGAGCCAAAATATAATAAAGGGAAACATGTTGGCAATCGGTAGCGAATAACCAATCGCGCAGAGTAATAAAGCGCCCATTTTAAGCCCGGCGCCATTGCCAAGGACTGGGTTTAGCCCGGCTAAGGCGCAGCGTAGCCAGATAACCAAAACGGAAATTATAAAAATACTTTGAATCGTTAAGAGTGAGATAAAATACAAACCTACAAAGGCGGCGGTTAGGTTTAGGCCAAAAATGCCACCGACAGCATTAGCTAGAGCCAGAGCCGCGCCCGCGAGAGCGCCCAGCACTCCCCCGTCGGTATAGTTTAAGGCTTGAGTGGCTGAACCAAGGCCAAGAGTTAGGATGCCCAGAATGGCAAAGGGTAATTGCAAAACCGTCCAGAGGAATATTAAGGGTGAAGCCAGTTGAATAATTACCTCAGTAACCTTTGCTTTAAGTGCTAGTTTACCACCAATCCCACTGATGGCCGCTAGTTGCTTCAAACCAGGTCGACGAAAATTATTAGGATTGCTATTGGCTGGCGAATCTTTAAGACTTCTTTCTAGCGCAGCTTCTTTCTTTTGGGCGTTGCGGCGCAGGCTAGAGCCAACCCGCCTAATTTTTTTTCCTGTACCATACGCCATGCGGCCAGCTTTGTCGGTGGCTTTACCGCCAACTGATACGGCTCGACCAGTCACGGCCAGAGGGGCGCCAACGACTGCCCCGACTCCTGTAGCTGATAGAGCTGCGCCTACGGCTGATATACCCATTCCAGCGACGTTGGCGGTGGTGCCGGCGACACGAGCCCCGACTCCAGCCGCCTGCACCGCCGTCCCGCCTGCCACTAGGCTGGCACCAGTGGCCTTCTGTGTCTTGAGCACGGGATTGATGGGTTTTTGGGGGGCGACTGGTTCACTTCTAACTGCCTGTCGGCTGGACTCGGAGGCTCTTTCTAAGGCTAGACTAGTAGCAGTCGCGGGGTTTTGGGCATCATAAGCCTCGCTACGAGGTTTGTAGTTGGGGGAAACCTGAAACATAGATACCTCTACAGTATACTACCCGCGAGCGGCTTTTAGTTCATCTCGGGAACGCTGAATCTGGAGAAGTTGGGAGGGGTCAGAGGTAATAATCTGGTCCTCGGTGTAGGAGGCAATAACCTTAATCGCAACGTGCTTTAGGCCGACGAAGAAAATTCCCTCCCCCACTCCTGACTCAAGTAGTAGGAATTTTTCTTGGTCGGTGAGATTGAAGGTTTTTTGAATGTTATCAATGGCGGTCGGTGATTGCTTCATCAAAAACTGAATGGAGGAGTTGGTAATCATTGGTACGCCATAAGGAGAGCGAAGAAAATCGTCGACGTCTTGAGTGATAGTGGCGATGCCGAGGTAGTATTTACGACCGCGCTTGGCGAGACTAAAGAGGAACGAGGCGGTATCGTCAGACTTCATCATCCACCAAGCCTCGTCGATAACCAGGAGACGCTTCGCGAGACGACGTCTGACCGATCCCCAAATAAAATTGGTGATGATGTACATGGCAATGGTCTTCAGTTCGTCTTCCATATCGCGCAGGGAGAAAACCACGAACTTCTGGTTGATATCGACGTTAGTGGCTTGGTTCATGAAACCAGACCAGGTACCCGAGGTGTATTTTTGCAGTCTCGTAATAAGTGAGCTGCTACCGTCCATGCCAGCTAACACCATTTCAAAGTCGGTCAAGAGTGGCGGTTCTTGCTCGCTGAAGTCTGTGTCGCCGGTAATATCCTTCAGAGCATAGGTTTCTTGGACGGCGAGGTCTAGGATGGTCTCTTCCTCTGGCGTGAGACCGCCCAGCATCAGCCTAAAGAGACCAATTAGTTCGATGATATGGGTGCGCAGGATGTCGCGCGGGTTTTCATCGGCGCCGGGTGGCGGTAGGTCAAAGGGATTGATGTGGTGATCGGAAGACAGCGATATATTAAAGAAGCGACCACCGGTAGCTTCAGCTAAATATTCATACTCGCGTTCCGGGTCAAGGACGATCACCTCCGTCCCAAACATGAGGGAACGCAAGATCTCTAGCTTTAAGGCGTACGACTTACCAGCTCCTGAGGTAGCAAAGGTGACTGAGTTGTAGTTAGTGAGAGTGTAGCGATCAAATAAAACTAAAGAAGAATTGTGACGGTTGATGCCGTAGAGAATACCTGTGTCTGAAGTCAGGTCAAAAGAGGTAAAGGGAAAGAAGCTGGAGAGCGGTGAAGAGTTAAATTTACTATGCACCAAAAGTTCGTCAGTAGCTGTCGGTAAGACACTCCGCATCCCCTGTTCTTGCTGGAAGAGGGCTGGCTTAACATAAACCAACTTTGAGTCGAGCATACCTTTAATCGTATTCTCAGCTTTGTTGAGCTCAGCTTCATCCTTGCCGTAGAGAGTGAGATAGAGACCAACATTAAAGAGCTTTTCTTCAGCTTGTTGGAGTTTGTCGCGCAGCTCCTCGAGATTGCGAAACGCGGCCTCAAGCTGGGGGTCGCGGACCTCCCCGCGTTCGGCTTTGATATTGATCTGACTTTGCACTTCAGCCACTTTCTTTTGAAATTTCTTGAGTGTATCGGCAGTGTCGATGGGATGGACATAGATAGCGATATCAAGCTCTTTGTCGAGATTGAGAATCGGTTCGAGCCAGCCTTCGGTCAAGTAGCGCGGGTAAGCGACAGCGTAGAGGACGCGGGTCTGGAGACCGCTTAGGTTTAGGCTGCGGGGCGTGATGTTGATGGCCGCTGGCGCAATCACATCAATCAAAGTCATGAGTTGTTCGCTCAACTCTTTATTTTTGCCAGCTTGTGGTTGTAGAAAATCAAAGGCTCCCATAAATATATTATTTCATTAGACTCGGGGCGGCACCAGTCGGATCTGTTGGGTTGTAGGCGTGATAAAAAAGCTCCACCAGGTCGTCGGTCCTTAGCGGCACCGTGCGGACGCCAATACTACCGAGACCTTCCGTGACTAGTGAGACTCGTTGCTCTAGCTGGATGCGGTGTTCCTCAAATCTTTGGTCAGCTGAGTTGGTGGTCTTTTGGGGGCTGCCGGAGAAAAGTGAGGTAATGCCTTTGGTGACATTGATGGGGGCGGGCGAATATGGCACTACCACATAGAAATTCTTGCTCATAACGTCGACTTCTTCAGTAAAAGAGCGGATAAAGTCAATGTATTCACGCAGTTGAATCCGCATCAGGTCGTTGTCTTGGTTGATTTCCCGGGTCTTGAGCACCTCTAAGTAAGGCTCGATATTTAGGCGCCTAGACTGAACATAAAACTGCAGTGAGAAATCAAGGGTGTTGAGGAGGGTTTGAAATTGCTGCAAGATAGCTTGCTGTTCATCAGTTGATTTGAGAGCGAAGTTCACTGAAGAAGCCAACAAAATAGAGCAGTATTGACCAGTTTTAAGTATCACCACATCATCCTTGATGTCTTTGATACTAACGAATTCTTGGGTGGCAGCAGAAGTTTTTGGCATAATGATTATTCTGGTTTTTGCATCGCCTCCAGTTCGAGGCGACGCGCCAGCGGGATGGCGCTTGGTTTGTTTTGGTTAAGGGTGGGATTGATAGTAGATTCGACGGGTGTTTTTGTGGGACTGTCTTGTTTGTAGATCATCTCTTCTCGCTTTTGCCACAGGTACAATTTTTTGCCGGTCGTGTAGTTGACGATCGATTCAAGGAAAAAAGAGAACGGGCGGTTATTGACCGGGTAAAAGGCCAGGGCGCCAGCGAGGAGGGATAGTGGTAGGCCAATTAAAACAAACACGAAGAAACTGGTAGTGAGGAAAAGAACTACTCCCATACCCACTCCCCCACCAATGTACAAGAACTGACGCCAGGTCAGAGGACCAAAAATCTTGTCTTCAATTTCGATGAACTGTGGGACTTCAAAACGCATATCTTATTATACACGTCTTAGGCTACTTTCTTCTCTAAATCCAAGTCTGCTATCCACAGAAAAATATCGGCCATACCGAGCCGATATTTTTCTTATTGTTCAGTGTCCCAGCGAGCGGGTGTTGCCGTAGGATTTGGATTTCGCAAAGTAGATGCTGGGGTATTTGTCGGCGCACTTCTTCCCTCTTGGAGAATAGCCGCTTGGGTTGAGGTGTAGGTGGTTTCAGTATTTGGCTCCAGAGATTTTTCCAGTTCAGCAATTTCACTTGAAATGGAGTTCATATTTTCAGAAATTCCATGTAGAGATTCTTCCAGAAGTCTCTTATTTTCTTTGAGTAAAGTTTGAATTATCGGTTCAGCTATGCCGTTATCTTGAAGTTCTAAAACAAAATCACCTGGCGTAATTGAGGACAGAAAAAATTTGGTAGAAGTAATTATGACTTTAGATTTTAAATTTAGGAATTGTGTGTCGACAAGTATACTTTCAATTAAATCACCGATTATTCCCGAGTCGACAATATCTTTAATTGCCTGCGGTGCTTCGTAATAAGCCTCGTATGTAGATTTCATTTAGTAGATTATTTAATTTGCTAAGCGAAGAAGTCAGCGGCATGGAAAGAATTACTATTTTCCCACTTAGTCCACGGACTGCCTGCGAGCGCCGGAACTGAACTTGGTAATACTCCAGGACCAACCCCCAAGTAACCCTCTAAAGCAGTTCTCATATCAGCTTTTTCAGACGGACTTACACCTTTTTTAATGCGCTCCTCAACCATCGCAGGAGATAGATACTGATACATACTTGGTTGAGTGAATACAGAAATTGGCATTTTTCCAACATTCTGTGTTCCTTGAGAAACAACTTTATGTCTGCGGTCAATAAGTGAAACTGGAGCGCCGCCAATACCCGCTGCAGAAGCATTTGGATGAGTATAACCGGTCACGTTTCCTGCTGCATTTACCGAGGCAAAAGTGCTGCCCCCTGCTGCGATAGCAGTTAGGCCAGTCTTTCTCGCGTCTTTAATATCCTGAATTTGTTGAGCACTGAAACTTCCGCTCTTTTCAAAATGATCAATATCATCATCCGTTAGATTTGCTGCAACATGAGTGTTCTTGAGCTTATTAATACCAAGTTTCGTCTTCTCCTCTTTTGTCATTGACTGTAAGGTCTTAGCCAAAGAATCAAGAGCAAGCGTGAGGTTAGCTGTTGAGGTAGTCATATCATTAAGGGCTGTTTCAGAATTTGTAAAGTCTTGTGCGCGATTGTTCTCAGCCTGTGTCTGGTTGACACCAGACTGTACTTTTCGTGCGTATTCTTTCTCAGCTTCGTTTGTAGTTCCAGTACCGAGCTGAGCGTTTTTCATTTTTTCGGTAACTCCGCGGGCGGCTCTATCTGTAACATTTCGAGTGGCTACCCAACCTTTAAGTTTAGCTCCCCTTCCTGCCCCAGCCGCCCCAGCTGCAGCTTGAGCGTTGGCTTGCCAATTTGCAAATGACTTGAGGCCTTTATTTCCAGCCCAGTTTACCCCAGATCTCACACCAGCCTTTGGTAGATATGTCGCTGCATTAATCGCTCCTCCCGCCGCACGTTTGGAATAATTTACTGCCCCGCTTTGAATTTTGCCGCGGATTTTGTTGCCGATGGAAATCGCTCCTGAGGCACCGATGGCGCCCATACTTTTGCCGATCACGACTGAGGCGAGTAAGAAGATAGCGGCGAGGATGAAGGGTGGCAAGATCGCCTCAATAGATTTTTGGGGGTCGACGCCGCTAGCGAACATGGTTTTGAATGAGCCGGCATTAAAGACGGCCAAAGTACTAAAGCCTTTGATAATCTCAAAGGAGAAGTAGAGCATGAGAATATAAGCGGGGGCAAAAAAGGCTTGGCCGAGAAAGCCGGACCAGAACTGGATAGTCTTACTACTGAGAGAGGGGAAAACCCAGCCAATAAACATGAGCGGTGAGAGGAGCATGTAGAGATTCAGTACGGCAAACCGAATAAAGAGGAGAATTGACCCGGCCAAGAAAACGAAGATACACACCAGCATCAGTATCATCGAGATAAAGATAAAAGTCAGACCATTACCGAGGCCCATGGCTCGGAAAAACTCATCCTCAGCGCCAGAGGCAAACAAGGTGGTTAGGCCGAGCTGGGTTACAATCGCTTCAGTGATGGACGGTTTGCCGTTTGAACCAGGCGGAAAAGTATTGACTAGCTGCACGGCGGCGATGTTGGCAAAGTCAACCACAAACTTGGTGATGAAGAGGCTGAAGTTGACCAATAGGGCCGCCATAATAAGCATGACCAACATCTTTCGGGTGCTACTACTATTGCTATCGAAGATAAGGCGGAGACCGATGAAGACAAGGCCAAAGATAAAGGTGAGGTTGAATAGGTCCCGTACAATCACCCACAGTCGGTCGATGCTATTGCCAAGACCGCTCTCGGTATAGTTTTTACCAAAGTCAGTCACGAGATAGTTGATCGCCCAGTCAAGTAGGGTGCCGGCGGCACCCGCTAAGTAGCTGAAGAAGCCAAAGACAGTCGAGTGCAAAATCTTCAAAATCCATACTTCCGCGGCATTGGCCTGGGCGTACGCCACCACTGGCAAAAATACCAAAAGACAGGCGATGGTCAGTAGGGGGGTGGGTATTTTTCTCCAGTTTTTTAGCATGGACAAGTCGATTTTTTAGCGCAGCATGTTACTCCAAATATCTTCGTTTGAATTCATTTCTATTTCCGTATGGATCGGGATATCGAAGTAGCGTTCGACGATAGACTGAAGAGCGGCCGGGTCGGCATTTATTTCACCGGCTCCATTTCGATTCAAGTTAATCTCGTCGCGCAGGGCGGTTAGGTCAGCGGCATTGCCTCCGATAACGACTCTAATCGTATTGATGTCATCCACGGCATCCTGGTATTGAGTTCTCTTCTCGGCGGACAGGGTTGGATCAAGTAGTTCGATAGTGAAGCGGTCGCGGTAGTCACTAGCGATAGTTTCGTAGGTAGTTTCGATTAGGAGGTCGTCGACGATTAGTTCATAAATACTTTCTGGATCTTTAGTGAAACCTTCAGCCATCAACTCTTCGGTGAAAGGTGTGCCTTCATAAGAATAACCAGTACCAGGCGATAGACCAAGGAGGCCGAGGGTGCCGGTAATCGCCTTTTGGGTTAGCTGACTAAAAGTGGCGGCAATAATTTCATTGATTTCGTCTGCCTCAATCAGTGTCCGAGCGCCGGAAGAAGTTTGGAAAGTCAGAGCTTCACTAATGACGTTGCCTGGGGTGGTGATACTACATCTCTCATCCGGACCACTCGGGCCCTCGATAGCCTCGCAGATTTTGTTGGAGAAAAAGCCACCACCAAACTCAAGAAGCTTAATTTCTTCTCCTCGAGCATTGACCAGACGAGCCTGGGCCTGGATATTGGCGCCGATACCAGCCCCAAAGGTAGTGTAGGTTTCTGGTTGAGTTGAAACCTTCAGCCAGGCACTCCAGCCGCCATTGTCGGCAAAGTTGCCACTGGCCCCGAGAAAATCTTCTAGATTTTCTAAGGCCCCCGTCAAGCTACAGGTGGCCGGGGGAAGAATTCCCCCATTGGAGCGGGCTGTCTCGTAGGCGATGGCGACCGCGACCTGAACATCGAGTTTAAAGGGGGCGCAAAGAAAAGAGAAAGGCCCACCGAGCTCGTCGAGGTAGGTACCAATCACTTCGTCGCTGACATTAAGGAGGAAACCTTTCATGTCGGTCACGAAGGCGGGGCTACCCTCAAAACCAGAGTTCACCCACTTGAGGATTTGGGAAGTCATTTGCGAGAGAATGGTCTTGCCGAGGGTCCAGGCAATACCGTCAAGGAGGTTATCAAGCAGGAAGGTTGACCCGGTACTGGCTGAGGTGGACACGTTGGCGGTGGCCGAGACAGCGGCACTGGCAGCGGTAGCGCCAGTGTTGCCGGCAATAGTTGTGTTTGAGAGTTCTCCGGCACAAGGTCCGGTGGCTGTAACACACACGCCACCTGCTTCGGCCACAAACACCTGCGGCGTGTAAACGCAAACAAAACTAAAACAAAGAGCAAAGAGCCCCAAGCTTAATTTTTCCACGCAACTAAAAAGAAAGTTCATAATAAACGTATAAAACTATGGTCCAAACTGATAAAAGCGGGCAAAGAAAATCGCTGGATCATCCGCCGCAAAGACGGAGGAGTAGGTTGAGAAAGCGTCGTAGATATTTTCAATCGCGTACCTTAGACCCAACGTGTCATCCTCGTAGCGCTTGAGGCGCACGAGAGTGACGACCGGGTCAGTCTCAGCTTCCGCCATGGCGGTGATATTCATATACATGGCGTGATAGACATTGATGAGGTCTAAGTGAGACTTAATAAAATTGCTCGGTACCGGGGTAATCAAGGTGTTGTCACGGTAGTCGCGGTAGACTTCGGCCAAGCGGAGGAGTTTGGAGTTGTCGACTTTTTCGGGCTGGTTGACGTAGTCTTGGAGTAATAAAAGCTCGTGGTCTAGGTTCGCGTCGCTGTAGGTCAAGACAATGCTGGCTAGCGCATTGCCATAAGCACGAACGGTCTCGTTGCTGTTATTTCTAACCACTATTACGTCTTTTACATCATAGAGGGTGTCTAAGGCACTGCTGGACTCAACTCGGTCGACGATGTTTTGGACGGCTTGATCTTCGGTCTTGGCCAGCGGTCCCCCACCCTTAATCAAGAGCAGATCTTCCATCAAGGAGACACCCATCTGGCCGGTGAGGGTGGTTGGTGGGGTGTAGGTTTCTTCAGTGATGTCGGAGACAACGACCGCCGGAGCTTTGACAAACTGATCTTGCCAGTCCTCTACCCCATCGGCGTCACTGTCAGAGACGGGGACAAACAAGCGGACCGGAGCCTCGCTGGCAGCAGCCGTCAAGTTGGTTGGGCTGGCGGCTGGAGCCTGACCAAAATTGGTTACCACATAAGTTCCGCCGACCAGAGCAAAGCCAATCAAAAAGGCGCCCATGACTTTTGGATTCTGCACTGAGTTCATATATTTAGTATAGCAGTCCGCTTGGGCAAAAATCCGCTTCAGTGTACACAGGTGATTTCAGTTGGAGCTAGAATTAGCTTGCTTGGTCGGGTAGTTTTTGGGCCAACTTAAGGCAGGTTGTGAGAGGTAAATCTTCGGCTCGAACCGCCAGAGGGATACTTAAGTCACTAAAGACGGTGACCAATTCATCGCGCTCATAGACTTGCGCCAGGTTGCCCAGCAACTGTTTACGTTTGCTACCAAAACCAAGGTGCAGTAAGGTGAAAAAGTGTTGTTTATCAATACCCATTAGCTTGGTCTTACTAATTTCGGTAATCTGCAATATCGCCGAATCAACTTTTGGCATCGGCTGAAAATGGCCTCGAGTAACTGTTTTGTAGTACTTAGGCTCACCAAAGACCTTGACTGACAGGGAGAGTAGAGACTCTTTTCGGCTGCGGGCGATCCGTTCGACTAACTCCTTTTGCATTAAAAAGACTAAAGTATGTGGTTGATTCGAGGATTCAAGGATTGTTCGCAGTAAAAAGCCAGAAAGATAGTAGGGTATGTTGGCCACGACGGCAAACCCTTGTGGTGGTAGGGCGTAATCCCCGAGGTCTAGTTCCCGAGCGTCTTTTTGGTGGAGAGTAAGTTGACCGGTATTGATGGCGGTGGCAAACTCAGTCTGGAGATAGGTCACTGCTCGCTCATCAGTTTCAAGAGCAATCACTAAATAGCCTCGTTTTAACAATTCCCGGGTGAGGGCGCCAGTACCGGGGCCAATCTCAAGGACTGTCTCACCGGCCCTCAGGTTAGCCGCGTCACAGAGCCAGCCCGGCACGATGTCGCTGGTTAAAAAGTTCTGCCCGAGGGATTTTTTGTGGGCAAAGGGTT
>JBGSWM010000060.1:0-7096 GCA_041752435.1 Minisyncoccia bacterium
GCCAATAATTAAATTAAATATAAAGTATAAATCAAAAAACTCCCTAAGGGAGTTTTTTGATTTATAACTCACAGGTGAGTCCGCAACTCTCCGGTGGGGCAATGCCGCGCTCGGGGCAACTACCAGAGAAAATACAGGATCTGTCTTCCACTTGCTCCATAAATTCTCTTTGCTTAATTTCGTCACCGCTGCCGAGGTAAAGTAAAATTCGGTCTAAGTCAGTCGGGACATAGTCGGCAATCGGGTCAGTCCAGATTTCTTCGTTGACATAGAGTGCTAGTTGGCGCTCCTTGTCGACACAGATAGTTTCTTCATTTATGGTCAGGCAGTCTGCGGTGAGGGTAATTCCGAGAGAGTCGAGAAATTCGACAAAGCTAATATCTGGCGCGTGATAGTGAATAACCGACCCATCATCGTCATGCAGATGAACATCGGCGTGGAGGATTTTTTCGGCCGTACTCATATATTCGGGCGTCGCTAGGTCAACAACCGTGTCATCGACCACCAAGTGGAAGTCGGCATGAACATGATAGTCGCTATTTTCATGAGTATGGCTATGCTCGCTATGGCCAGGCCACCACTCTTGTTGGTTTAAGAGAGGGAGCAAATTCTGCATTAAAAGGCTACCGATAATGGCACCGAGCAAGCCACTCTGGAGTGGAGTCAGACGAAAGTTTTTCATTCTGCTACTTTACGACAAACCAGAGGGTGGTGCAATCTATCCACTAGTTGTCACACAGACCTGGCGGATACGTATATAATAGGGTCACTCATGGCGATAACGATAGCGACACTTAAGGCGGCGCAAGGTGGTGACCACGAAGCGGGGCAAGTATTGATGACGGAGCTTTATCAGCCTGTCTATCACTTCTTGTTCAAGCGTACTGGTAATCAAACGGAAGCAGATGAGCTCTGCCAGACAGTTTTTTTAAAAGTATTTGAAAAAATTGATTCTTTTGACGCTAGTAAAGCCAGTGTAGTGACGTGGGTTTTTGCTATCACCCGCAATACCCTGATTGACCATTTCCGTCGACCGCGACCGGTTTTGGTCGGTGAGCTGCCAGATTTGGCGGCGTCTGATCTGACATCACAGACTGACGGCCTAGCTGAGCAAAGAAGTGATGCGGCTTACGTTGCTTCATTACTCAAAAAATTGCCTGAGGAAGTGGCGGATGTGGTGACTTTGCGGGCCATTGAGGAGATGTCGTATGAAAGTATCGCCGAGATAATTGGCAAGACGCCTGAAGCCACGAGGCAGATCTACTCCCGGGCACTAACCACCCTAAAGGAGTTGGTCAGGGAAGCTGGCTAAATCAATATGAATTTGCATAACTCATCAAACAGCGAGGAAAATCTTGATACAATACTCTCATCTCTGGCTGAAAAGCCGAGCGAGGGGGTGGTGGCTGCTAGTTTTAGCCAAACCATGCAGCTTGTCACAAAAGCCGAGAACAAGCGTATATTAGTAAAGCCTCATAAAGAGGAAAAAATTATCAGTCCGTATCTTATGCAACTACACACAAAAGTCAGTCTGCTCGCTGGAACTCTGGTCGTGGTGCTGATCGTCGGTTATATGTCAATCAACCGAACAGCCCCTTATCTAGATTTAGAGCTTGAGCAGGCCGCCCTAGAAGAGCAAAGTGAATATGAGCTGACCGCACCAGAAGATGATTTTGGTGACTTGGGAGAAGATTATCTCGAAGAAGACCCGAGCCTGTTTGGGTCCACCGATGGGGGAGGAACTTCAGCCACAACTCCATCATCACCAACCAGTCCTATTACTACCGACGTTAGTGCTGAACTAAGTGTCCTAGATTCAATTTTTGCTAGCGATGACATCGACGATGCTGCGCTAGAGGATTGGGTTACCGACACCTCAGCTACTGATCAATTAACTAATGAATATGATTTCTAATTTTAAAAAACAAGCTCTCGCTTTACCGACCGCCATGGTTATGGCTTCGCTATTACTAACGCCATTTATGGCCTCAGCTCAGGTTGGAGATCGAGCAAATCTCGAGACTCGTTTCTGTGAAAACCTAGATGAGGTTGAGAGTAAGATTATGACTACTCTCAGTACTCGCCTTGATTCAGCCAAGACCCGCTATCTAGCTCATCTTGATACTCTGACTACCAAGCGCGAAAGTGCTCTTACCGCTCTTGATACCAAGCGTGGTGAAGTAGATGTTAAGTGGGAACAGCAAGTGGCCAAGCTAAAGACGAAAGCTAAGACGGAGGCTCATACCGCTGCTATCAATAGCTATGAGGCAACAGTAGAAAGTTTAGTAGCGGAACGTCGCGCTAAGGTAGATGCTGCGGTTGATACTTTTGTTACTGGCATGAATGACCTGCGAAAGACTAGTGCTACCGCACACGCCGAGATGTTGGACATCCACGAGGCAGAAATGGAAGCCGCCTTTGCTGGGGCAGCCGCCGCTTGTGAGGCCGGTACTGCATCAGCCACTGTTCGTAAAGAACTACAAGATTCGCTCCAGGCTATTAGATTAGCTTTTAGAGCTGAACGAGTTGAGTATACTAGTCGTGATGAATACCAGGTTCTCCGTCAGACACGAACAGCCGCTACTGAAGCCGCTCGACAAGTCTTCCGAGTTGGTCTTGAAGAGGCTAACAAGAAGCTTCGCGCAGATCTAAGTCCACGCAACTAATAAAGAAGCTGGCGAAAGAAAAATCTAAAAAACTCCCTAGCGGGAGTTTTTTAGATTTTGAATGACCAAGTAACTGGCGGCCAGCTGCTCTTTAAAGCTGGGATCAGCAATAAGTTCAGTGTTTGTATTAAGGATTGCCGCTTCCACCATCTGTGGTTCAGCGGCGTAAAGAATCATACTGGCTCCCGCCCGAAGAGACATGACCGTCGCTTCTTGATGAGGCCAGGTAGTGTCAATGGCATCCATAATCATGTCGTCAGTGACAATTATACCCGTAAAGCCAAGAGTTCCTCGCAAGTATTTAGTCAAAAAGAAAGGGGAGAGGGTGGCCGGCAGGCTATCGATCAATGGGAAAGCCACGTGGGCGGTCATCATGGCTTGGGTTGAGCCGTCCTTGATTAGCTTGGCAAATGGGGTTGTAAAATCATCTAGTTCACTGCGATTAAGAGCAATCTCGGGTAGTACGGTGTGTGAATCTTCTGCCGTATCATCATGGCCGGGGAAGTGCTTAGTAACCGCAATCACGCCAGAGTCTTTGAGGCCGTCTATCATGGCGCTAGCTAAAGCACTCGCCTCGGTGCTGGTGGGGAATACCCGTTCATACATAAATGAGTCAGGATTTTTGGCGGTATCAAGGACGGGCGCAAAGTTCATGTTGATACCCAGCGCGGCGAGTTCCTCGCCGCGCTTTTTGCCCACCCTATAAGCTGTCTCGGCATCGGTTATTTCTTGTTGGCTCGTTTGGGTGTAGCCTGCGCCCTTCAAGCGGGAGACCGGGCCGCCTTCTTGGTCGATCGCAATAAATAGAGTAGACGAGCTAACGCTTTGCCAGTCTTTGACCCAGCTCTTAATTTCCGTTGGGTCTTCAGGGGCGCTCATAATAATAACGCCACCGATCTGGTACTGGGCAATCAGCTCAGTCGTGCTAGCCACGGGGGTCCCGGCCCAGTGACCAATCATAAAGAGCTGACCAATTTTCTCTGGTGTAAATTCAGGCTCCGTCACACCAGGAGCCGTCTCGGGGGTGGTATTGGTTCGTTCGTAGGTGTAAGTACCTTGGTAATTAAGTAGCCACCAAGCGAGGAGTAGTCCAAACAGAGTTAAGGAAATCGGGATAATTTTTTTCATGAGTAGGTCTGAGTATAGCAGAATGAGGAGGTAGGTCGAGGCTACTCAATAGTGACCTTACTCAAGCGGCACCAAGATTTCGTTGCGCAGCATTAGGGGCATCGATAGGGGAGGTGGCGAGAAAAGAAGCGCGCAAAAATATAGACAAAAAAGATGTTTTATGCTGTAATGCAGTGTGTTTAAAAAATACTCATTTGTTATACCTGTCCACAACGAGGCCGGGAATATAGTCGGCTTAGATAGGGAAATCAAGGCCCTCATTGCCAGTGAGAAGATGGAGGCTGAGGTTATTTATGTAAATGACGGCAGTACGGACGCCTCCTTGGCTGAACTCAACGCGCTAGCCAACGTTACTGTCATCGACCTCAATCGCAACTACGGCCAAGCTACCGCCTTAGACGCGGGTTTTAAGTCGGCGACGGGGGACATTGTTATCTCACTTGATGGTGATGGCCAAAACGACCCGGCCGATATACCAGCACTTCTGCAGAAATTAGAGGCGGGAGATTTTGATGTAGTCGCTGGGTGGCGTAAGGTGCGCAAGGATAGTGGACGGATCAAGC
The DNA here is from genome assembly GCA_041752435.1 of Minisyncoccia bacterium. GTDB lineage: Bacteria > Patescibacteriota > Minisyncoccia > Phycocordibacterales > UBA918 > OLB19. Next base: position 4,358 of record JBGSWM010000060.1, read on the forward strand.
TTCTGACTCGTATCGGCCGACTACTGCGAAAAATCCTGATCAAAGACACTGTGCATGATACTGGGTGTACTCTCCGCGTATATCGTAAGGAGGCAGTCAAATCGCTCGACCTCCAAGGCGAAATGCATCGCTACATCCTCGCTCTTTTGCGCTGGAAGGGCTTTCGCATCGGCGAGGTGGTGGTAAGCGATCGGGCGCGGGTACACGGTGTCAGCAAGTACGGTGTGAGCAAGGCCGTGCGTGGTCTCATTGATCTCATTTACGTTTGGTTCATCCACAAGTACTCGCAACGCCCGCTCCATATTTTTGGCTATGTGAGCATTTTTCTCTTTATCCTTGGGCTATTCTTTTTTGGCTACTCGGTCTATCAGAAGTTTTTCTTTGATCTGAGTATCAATCGCAGTGGGCACTTCTTGGTCGGCGCCTTCACGCTCCTCACTTCCGTCATTCTTTTTAGCTTCGGTATCGTGATTGATCTCCTGATCAAAATCCACCTCAATAATTCACCCCACGAGAAGCGGTATTATGTGCGAAAGGTGAATGAGTAGTAAAAGTATGAAGCGATTACTAGTCTTAAATTTTGAAAGGCCACCACTCGGGGTGAGCACGATAGCTTATCGTATCAATTCATGGCAAATATCGTATCATTATGATACGATATTGAATGTAATTTGATACCATTTATATGGAACAACCCACCCAAAAACAGCAACAAATTCTGAGTATTCTGCAAAATGGAGATCCATTTTCATCGTCTGAAGTGCACACCGAGCTCGCTCAGCTGGGTGTAGATATATCGCTCGTGACCGTTAAGCGGACCCTGGCCGAAATGCTTACTCAAGGGCTTATCACAACCACGGGCGCTGGGCCAAGTACCACGTACACCATTAGTACCTGCGGTCGCCTGGTAAACCCGGTAGACGCCCAGGTATATTGCAGTGACGAGCCAGATTCACGAAGCGGCATGAGTACATACAATTTTGACCTTTTTTCAGAGTTCCCCAAAAACCTTTTTAGTGCGCATGAATTTGACATACTTGAAACCGCGACGGTCAAATATGAGCAGCGCACCGCCGGCGCCACGCCAACGATTCAAAAAAAGGAACTGGAGCGTTTAGTCATCGAGCTCTCCTGGAAATCTTCCCGTATTGAGGGCAATACCTATACGCTTCTTGATACCGAGAAGCTTATTCTGGAACACACAGAGGCGCCAGGAAAGACAAAAGAAGAGACAAAAATGATTCTTAATCATAAGGATGCTTTTACCTTCATTCATGAACACAAGTCTGAGTATAGAATTCTCTCTCGCGCCAACTTAGAGCATATTCACACTCTTCTCACTAAAGACCTCGGCATTGATACCGGGCTTCGCCAGCATGCGGTCGGTGTCCTTGGCTCAAAGTACATCCCGCTTGATAATGGGCATCAAGTCCGTGACGCGTTTGAACATATGATTGACGCCGTCAATCGTGCAGAAAATCCATACACAAAAGCTCTTCTGGCGCTTCTTGGTACCAGTTACATTCAAGCCTTTGGCGATGGCAATAAGCGGACGGGGCGTCTCGTGGCCAATGCAGTCCTTATGGCCTACGATCGCGCTCCACTCTCGTATCGCAGTGTCGACGAAGAAGCTTTTCGTGAGGCCATGTTGGTATTTTATGAACTCAATTCCGCTCTACCGATGAAAGAAATATTTATCGACCAATACAAATTTGCCGCCAAAAACTACGCCGTACGTTAATCTGCACCCGTTACACCATGACACTAAATACCACCAACAAAAATCAACTATTAGTACTAGATACAGTACTTAATTGCAATATCGTGATTGACCTCCTGATCAAGATTCACCTCAATAACTCCCCACACAAGAAGAAGTACTATGTGCGGGAGGTGAGTGAGAAGTAAAAAGTATGAGTGTAAAAGATAAAAATATTAAAGAGAAGGTGGTAGTGGTTTCGGGTGGCTTTGACCCGATTCATATTGGCCATGTGCGGATGTTTAAAGAAGCACGAGCCCTCGGCGATAAGCTGATTGTGGTTTTAAACAATGATAACTGGCTCAAGACCAAAAAAGTTATGCTTTTATGCCTGAGCTAGAGCGGGCCGAGATTATTGCTGAATTTCCTTTTGTCGATGAGGTGTTCATCACTAAACATACCGAAGATGACCCCGACCGTTCAGTAATAAAAGCCCTCGAAAAGTTACAGCCACAAATCTTCGCTAACGGTGGAGACAGAAAAAACAAAGATGACATTCCTGAATCAAAGGTGTGCGAGAAGTATGGGATTGAAATGGTTTTCAACGTCGGCTTCGGTGGTAAAGTCCAGTCATCTTCATGGTTGACAGCGAAAATCGCAAATAAAAAAGAATGAAAAAAAGAATACTAATTCTAAATTATGAATTTCCACCGCTCGGAGGTGGGGGAGGAGTTGCAGCCCATAAGCTAGCAAAGGGATTTATTGAAAATGGGTATGAAGTTGATTATCTTACAAGTTGGTACGATGGATTGGAAAGGCAAGAAGTGGTGGACGGGATTAATGTGTATCGTGTCAAAGTACTCGGTCGCACAGGTTTGCAAACTGCCACAATGCTCTCGCTTGAAAGGTACCCCTTTCTTAAGACAACTTTTCTAAGGTATTATCACTTAGAAAATAATTATGGCAAAACAAGGATTTAAGATCGCCAAGGAAATCAAAGATGAGATTATCAATAAACTAAAGCACGAAGGATTGAGTGT
>JBGSWM010000061.1:0-6891 GCA_041752435.1 Minisyncoccia bacterium
AGAATAAGTGGTAGGAGGGTTGAAGCGGTAGTGACGGCAATACTTTTGTAGGTCTGTTTAATTCCATCAGCACTTTCACCGCCAATTAATATCTGCTTGGGATTCAGAGCCAAACTTTTTTTAACGGCTGGTACAAAAGACATGACCGCAATGGCCGCAACCAAACCAAAGCCGATCAAGCTATAAAACAGCACTCCGGTCGTTGGTAAATTAATTAGGTAAGCACTGGCAATATAGCCTTGTAACTCATTAAAGAATAAGACACTAAGAGTAATACCTAATAAGCTAGCCAAGAGTACCACGTAGGCCAAGGCAGCACCCAGAATCTGCGTTAGGCGCCTTTTGGTTAGACCGAGAGCCAGTAAAATGGCTAGGCTTTTTCTTTCAATTGTGACGAGATAAATCGTACTTGCGTAAACGTTCACCGCAGCGAGAATAGCCGTAATCAAAACCGCGACGATCAAGAAATCTGAGACCGTCTCCAGACCAAATTGTAGACCCCGCCTATCTTGCCCAGCAATATCAACGTCGAGGTTGGGATAACTATCTTCAAGAGCGCGCAAAGTACTTATCTGAGCAGCTGTGAGATTTGTGATCTTAGAGGCAAATACATACTCCGCCCGAAGTAGCGCTGGATCAACTCCGGAGCGAGCAAAATCAGCTTGACTCATGAAGGCTGTGGGAAGAAAACGAAAACCACCAAAGAGTGACGTGGGCTCAGAAATCACCACTCCTGTCACCGTCATCATCACCTCGCCGAAACCAACTTGATCGCCAACTTCTATCCCAAGTCGCTCAAGACCATTTTGATCCAGATAGATTTCACCCTCTCTCACTTTAGTAAAGTCACCGAAAGCGAGAACAATCTCACCATAAACCGGGTAGTTCTCATCCACTACTTGTATATCAAAAGGAGCAGTCTCTTCCCCACTAAGGAGCGTGCCGGAGAATTCTAACTGGGAAGAAACTACTTCGGGTACAATTGAAGCTTCAGCCAAAATCTCCTCCCCCGCAAACGGTATCGAGCTCTCCAGGACCACATCACCCCCCTGCAGTTCTCTGGCTTGCTCGCTTAGCAAAGCAGCACTCGAACCAGTCAGGAGTAGAATCAAGACCAGGACAAAGCTAGTGATTGTAAGTGAAAGTAGTGGCAACACAAAGCGCCGCCATTCGCGACGAACCAGTCGTCGACTATAAGCAAAGACCAGACTAAGACCGTTCATGTAGTGTCTTATCTCTTAATTCAAATACTCGATCCATCCGGTCAGCAATACTTTCGTCGTGAGTAATTATGAGAAGCGTAGCCTCTACCTGACTAACGGCCTCCAGGAGCAAGTTCAAAACCTTCTCTCCCGTCGCCCGGTCCAAACTACCAGTTGGCTCGTCCGCCAGAATAAGCGCTGGGGTCGGCAGTAAAGCCCGGCCAATCGCCACTCGCTGCTTCTCGCCACCGGAGAGAGTGCGCGGCATGGCCTCTCGTCTTTTTTCTAGACCTAAAGTTGAGATGAGACGATCGAGGTGATCCTGATCAATCATCCGTCCCCCGATCTCGACTGGGGCGGTGATATTTTCGAGAGCCGTAAATGGAGCAATCAACTCGAAAGACTGGAAGATAAAACCAATGGTTTGATTGCGCACTTTGGCCTTCTCGACATCATTCAGTAACTCCGTCTTGGTTTCACCAATAGTAATTTGACCAGTGGTTGGTGTATCTAAAAGTCCGATTAATGACAAGAGAGTGGACTTACCCGACCCCGATGGACCGATAATAGCTACCTTCTCACCTTTATTTACCGAAAAACTTACCTGCTCGAGGATGGTCAGTGGTCCGCTCGCGGTAGCAAAAACTTTACTAACATTTTCTAGTACCAGTAAGGGTTCTTTGTGATTCATATTTAGCGTGACTGCCAAGCGTTATCTTGTCTAACTAATAGCTCCGAAGCTAATTCTGGCTGCTGCATAATTTCTTCGACAATCCTTTCCGCCCGGATACCTTGTGAAGCTTTAACTAACACAACATCACCCGGCTTAAGGTAAGCCTGGAGTTCACGACCAGCTCGCGCCACATCTTCGTACTGGAATATAAATTCTTCATCGAGTCCGTGTGCCAATGCTGACTCAGCTATCTTCTGCGATCTAATTCCCACAGTAAATAATACATCGACTGATCCGGCGACGATTTCACCAATTCGCTCATGTTCACGAGCGGAGAAGCGGCCCAGTTCAAGCATGTCACCAAGCACCGCTATCTTGCGCTTAGCATGCTTAAGCTCATTCATGGTCATGAGTGCCTGCTCTGCTGCAATCGGTGAAGAATTGTAGGTGTCATCGATAATCACTGTCCCCTTGAGTCCAGGCAAAATCCGCATACGTCCCGGTGGCGGTAGATGTTCTCCTAGAGCAAGAGCTGCTTCACCAAGTGAAATTCCACACTGCATCCCAACGGCAATTGCCCCCACATAGGTATAGACTGAAGGCATACCAGCGACATCATTCACTTTTATATTCACCTGTTCATCAAAGTGCGAGACGACGAACTGGACACCAGCCGGTACATCGTCTCGATAAAACAACTTGTCTTCACTAACCACAAATTGTGAAGGAAGATAGCGACTATAACCAATAGACTGTTGTCTGATATTGCCAAGCTGTGACTGAATAACCTGATCATCATGATTATAAATTACCACCCCTTCAGGTTTTAGAGCCTCAACCAATTTCATTTTTTCTGCCACTACCGCCTCTGGACCAGAGAAAAATTCAACATGTACCGGCACATCAGGAAAACGGGTCAGAACAACTATATCTGGCTTGATCCAACTAGCAAGCTTGGCCATGTCGCCAGGCCGATCAACACCCGTTTCTAGTATTAGATAGGCTGGATAATCTCGGGAAAAAAGCGCCGTCACTAGTCCATCAAAAATATTCTTTAACCATAGAAAAGGGTTGTTCCAAGCATTTGGCAATCCAAGAACTGTGAGCGGGACACCGATGTCTGAGTTATAACTTTTTTCGCTTTTACGGGCTGAGACGCTTTTCTTTATGACAGTAAAAATAGCGTCTTTCATGGACGTCTTCCCCACGCTACCGGTAATAGCAATGATAATCGGCTTATGCCTTTTTAATAAAAACTTGGCTTCAAGAGTGATAATTTTAACAATGATTTTTTTGAAGATGTCTTTCATAGAATTAGCGGTCAGGTGGTATATCGTAATAATTTATGAGGAATTTGGCGATGTCCATAAAGGGTTCAGCCAGGGTCTCGGACGCATATTTTACACCCTTTGGCTCTACAGTATACATGAAAACGATGAATTCAGGGTCAAAAGCGGGAAAATAACCAAAAAACGAGTGTAAAAACTTGTCTTCGTAGTAGCCACCATTTTCCGGGTCGGCAATCTGTGCTGTACCGGTCTTAGCGGCAATTGTATGGTTGGGCTGTTTGACTCGACCCCCTAAGAGCGCATCATCGACTACAGTGGTCAGCATACTAGAAATTTCTTCACTGGTTTTTTCACTTAGCACCTGCGCTCCTTGGGGGTAAGTGATTTCACGACTAGTACCATCCTCGTAAATTATTTTTTTTACTAAGTGCGGAGTCACTAAATAGCCGCCATTGCCGAGGGTGGCTAGAGCTCTGGTCGCTGCGATTGGTGTAAGGGCAATTCCTTGTCCGAATGAAGCGGTAGCGTACTCAACACTACGAGGAGAGCGGAGGTTTTCAACCAAACCATAGGCCTCGTTTGGCAAATCGATGCCACTTTCACTACCTAGTTTGAAATTCAAAAAATACTCCCGGAACTTTTCCTTCCCCATTTTGTCAGCTATATAGGCCACACCTGTGTTTAGTGACTGATTCAAGACTTCCTGCATCGGAACAGTGCCCCGACCCTTACCGTCATAGTTTCTAATTGTAAAACCATCTAGATTAAGCGAACCAGAGTCGTAATAGGTTGTACTACGACTGATAGCCTGACTATCAAGACCGGCCGCAACAGTTAAGGCCTTGATGGTCGAGCCAAATTCATACACATCCTCTACTAATGGATTACGGAAGGTGTCAATTGCAGTTTCCGTCCGAGCATTTAGATTGAAGGTTGGTATAGCGTTCATGGCATAAATCTCTCCCGTCTTTGGATTCATGATAACGGCCCCGGTCAGTCTACTTTCATAAACAGCTTGCGTATCCTCAAGCACAGTGTCCAGCATCCGAGCCACGGTTGGTTCTATAGTAGTCACAATATCACCATGAACCGTTTCGTCTTTGCGGTAAATCATGTCTCCGAGATTACTAAAAATCTCAGCAAAAATATTAATCGATCGCACTTCCCTTTCCTTAACTAACAAGTCATCATAATGTCGCTCCAGACCATACTTGCCATGAAGTTCGGTGTCTGACTTTTCAGTAAAACCGACAAAGCCAATGATTCGTGCAGACACAGTATCCCCGGGATAAAAGCGCCACTGATTGCGATAGAGTTGAACACCTTTCAGTTTCAAATCAGTAATGGGTCCAAATACTTCTTTCGCGAGAGTTCTCTCAACCTCCACATATTTTCTATCTGGTAAACTAGCTTGCTCAAGACAGCGCTCTTGATTAACATTCAAAAAAGGTTGTAGTTTTGCACAGACATCAGCTGGGTTCTCTATTACTGTCGGATTAAATGTCAGCACATAGCCCGAACGCACCGAGGCCGCTGCCACCTCCTTACCATCACGTGAAGTAAAGTAAATACTCCCTCGCGAATAGACACCTTGCCTGGTTTCTACATACTGTTCTTCCGCTTTGGCTTGATACATCTCACCCCGGACAATCTGCACCTGGTAAAGCCGAGTAATAATTATCAGCGCTAAAAACAGGATAATTCCCGTTATTATCCGTATTCGCAGAACCATACTCCGGCGCATAGGCTATTCGTTTTGATTACGGAGTACCAAGCCCTGGCTGGCATCTTTATGAATAAATATTTTATCAGGTACCGTTGAAAAACCCTCGACAGTAGCTACTTTTTGACTAATGACATAGTTTGCTTCTATATAAGCGGATTCAAGAAAGGCTACTTCCGATCGTAGCTGATTGATATCTTGCATAATATCTTTCCGCATAACCACATGAACTACCGAAAGACTCAAGAAATACATATAGGCCAAGGTAGCAAAGACCAAAACAGCCAAACAGCCAATGGTTATTATGTATCTTTGTAAATGTATTAAGCTTTTTTTCATGTCTTTTAATTTTTCTCTACAGTGTTCCGATTCTTTTTAAACCTCTAAGTTTGGCACTGCGGGCACGAGGATTGGCGCTCAACTCTTCCCTACTGGCTGAAATTGGTTTCTTTGTGAGGATTTCAAAATAGCCCGTGTCGGCTAGTTCTCTAAAGGCCAGCTTTACCTGCCTATCCTCAAGGCTATGGAAGCTGATAATGGCCAGCACTCCGCCATGACTGAGTAACTTGACCGAGTCAGCGATGAAGGTCTCCAGCACCTTAAATTCATCATTGACGGCTATGCGCAGGGCCTGGAAAGTCTTCGTGGCTGGATTGGTCTTGGAGTGACCTGGGACGGCTTTGGCGACTATTTCCGCCAACTCAAGCGCGGTCTTGACCTTACTCTTCTTGCGCGCCTCGACAATAGCGCGAGCGATTCTCCTCGAGTACCTTTCTTCCCCGTAGCCATAGATGACATTAGCAATATCTTCTTCGGCCCAGCCATTGACGATGTCGTCGGCGGTAAACAGATATTTGCTTGCCTGACCGTAGGTCATAGTTAGCGGTTCACTACTGCTAAATGAGAAGCCTTTCCCGCCAGTTGTGAACTGATCGGTTCGCCAACCCAAGTCAGCCAGAATTCCATCTACTTCTTTAATATGTAAAGAACGCGCGATCTCTGCCACCTCGGCAAAGTTTCGGTTCACCAAATGATATTTTGGATTTTCTTTCTCACTCTTGAGGAATGTGTCTACAAACGCTGTCTCATCTGCATCTATACCGATGTAAGTTCCGTCTTTACCTAATCTGCTGCAAATCTCCTTCGCGTGACCACCGGCACCATACGTGGCGTCAATGATGACACTGTCAGGTTTTATAGCTAGCAGGTTAACTGCCTCTTTCTTAAGGACGGTAATATGCTCCATGGTGTAGATGAGTTATAGGACGCCAATCTCTCCAAGCTTCTCTGCGAGTGCATCAGCTTGGCTTTCGATTTTACGTTTATACTCTGTCCATTTGTTCTCATCCCAAATTTCGATACGACTGTGAATTCCTGCTAGTACCACGGTGGTGGCAAGAACCGCAAAATCTTTCAAAAAGTCTGGCACGAGAATACGTCCAACTGAATCTACCTCCACTTCTACTGCTCCACTCAAGAAGAATCGATTGAAGCTTCTTGTATCCGCTTGACCGAGCGGGAGTTGACCAATTTTTTCAGTGATCTTCTCCCACTCTCGGAGCGGATATACAAAGAGACAGTTATCAAGACCTCTCGTGATTACAAGCTTTCTCCCAAGTTCCTTTCGCCATTTAGACGGTAAGGACAGCCGTTTCTTAGGATCCAACGTATGTTTGTATTCGCCGATTAACATCTTGATTAGTCTACACGGCTTTCGCCGCACATTCCACTATCTCCCACCACTCCTACATTGTATACCACTTCACCCCACTAGCAACCATACTTATACACACTTTAGTTATTAACTTCAGCGATGGCATAATTCTGCACATAATAAAACGCCCGATTTTCTTTCAGAAAATCGGGCGTTTTATTTAAATCACTTCTATTCAACTTTTGGTTTCATCAGCGGGAAAAGTTGGGTGTCGCGGATGGTGGCACCAGCGAGAAAAGAAAATAGTCGCTCACCAAAACCAAAACCGCAAGTCGGTGGCATGCCGTGCT
>JBGSWM010000062.1:0-2044 GCA_041752435.1 Minisyncoccia bacterium
GGTCATCACTCGGTATTTCGACATGAGACGTCATGACGTTAGACGGAAGATTGTTGCCGACCCGGTGGATGGCGGCCAACAGGAGGTTTTGGGCTTTTTCTTCAAATACCTCACTACCTGCGCGTTCAACCTTCTCGACCCGGGCCCGCAAATCATCCACTCTCTCTGTTTCTACTTTGGTTATCAGCTGTGCAAAGGCTTCTTCGCGCGATAAGCCAGCGACTTTTTCTAAAGTCTGCTCGACCTCTTGCTTTCGCTCATCAATCTGGGCTTTGATGTTTTTTATCTCCACCACTTTGGCCTGGAGCGATTCACGTTGTGAATCGAGGTCAATTTGGCGACTATCTAAAAGCTCCTCGCGTTTAAGGAGGTGTCGTTCTTTCTCAGTTAGCTTCTCATCTTGTCTCTTTAGTTCGGTTTTGGTCTCGAGCTCTAGGGCAGTGGCTTTATTTTCAGCTTTTTCAATAATTTCAATCGCGCGCTTTTCCGCTTCGATAGTTCGTTCTTTGATGTCGAGTTCGAGCGATTGTTTCTTTGAGAGGGCGTGTAGGTAGCGGAAGTAGTATCCAGCCGATATACCGAGCCCGAGTACCAAGATAATGGTAAACGGGTACATAAATTTGCAGTGTCTAAAATAGCTAACGGATCCGCTTAAGTCTTGTTTATTAGCTGTTTGTACCATACCAGAATAACTAGGTAATGTAAAACCACCGTATCTTGCCACTAGATTCGTCTATTGTCCCAGCTCTATCGTTGTGGTAATTTGATTTTAGTTTGTTCAACCGGAGGTCCGAGAAATGTTACACGAATTGATGCCCCTTCTTTCTGATGGGTTGGTTTGGGTCTTGTTATATGCGGCTGGGATGTGGCTAGTCCTCTACCTGCTGTTCATGTTTGGCTGGGCCAAGCCGATCATGGTGATCTGCGCCCCGATTCTCCCGTTCATTTTTTTTGGGCTGGGGGTGATCAATTCCATTGACTATGTGAAGCGTCTCAGGATACTTTACATTAGCAGGTGGTTGGTTATGAATTTGCGCCGGGAAGGAATCATCGTGCGGGGCAAATTTGGGGTAATTTCACCTTATCCCGGTGAGGAAATTGCGGCGCATGGTGAGTGGCTCGGACGGTGTCAGGTATATGCTGATGTGGCTCCGGGTCAGGAGCGTGGCTACTCAGAAGTGTATGCAAGGGTCATCCAGAAGTTTGCCACCGGTTTTGTGACGGCCGACCACATATGTGCTGAAGCTCTCCCCAAAGCTCCGCTTGATGAGGAGTGGGCTCAGCGCCATGGCTTCGTCAAGCACTACTCCAGAGTGAGTGATGACCGGCACAGCGTGTGAGTCCTGACCTCTCCAGGCTCAAGAATTAAAACACCCCCTAGCGTAGACTTAGCGCTAGGGGGTGCTTTTGTTTGAAACTTTAAGCTAGTACCGGTTTTAACTATGAATCTTATCGACGATACCGTATTTCACAGCCTCGTCAGCATCCATGAACATGTCTCTGTCGACATCCAGTTCAATTTTGGCCAGCTTTTGACCGGTGGCCCTGGCCAGCATTTTATTTAGTCGATCACGAGTCTTCAAGATGTGCTTCGCCGTAATATCAATATCAGAAGCCTGGCCGTATGCGCCACCTGAAGGCTGGTGTATCATAACCTCAGCATTCGGGAGGATAAACCGCTTACCTTTGGCTCCTTGCGAGAGAATCAATGAACCCATTGAAGCCGCCATACCAACGCAGACAGTAGAGATGTCTGGCTTGATGTGGTGCATCGTATCGATAATCGAGAGACCAGCTGTCACGCTGCCACCTGGGGAATTGATGTAGAGGGAAATATCTTTCTTTGGATCCTCCGCCTCTAGGAATAAGAGCTGCGCCACAATCAGATTGGCCATGTGGTCTTCAACTGTCCCGGTGACGAAGATGATGCGTTCCTTCAGGAGGCGCGAAAAGATATCGTAGGCCCGTTCACCGCCTTGGGTTTTCTCGACCACCATCGGGACGAGGTAGCTACTGGCTGAATTGGATTCATTGTGTGACATAT
>JBGSWM010000063.1:0-5596 GCA_041752435.1 Minisyncoccia bacterium
TGATACAATTATTACAAACACACCAGATTCTGGTGGCAGTGCTATGGGAGGAATCGCAGTGGCGGTTATCATCGCAGTGCTCGTCGTGGTAGCTATAGTTCTCTACCAAACTGGTGTATTGGGCACAATGTCTGATCCAGCAAAATCAGACACGACGGAGATTAACGTTACTGTCCCAACACCAACGCCTACCCCTACACCTACACCGACACCGACACCGACTGAGTAAGGTGATTTGTTGTGCTGATGTACTACAACGTGCTATGAGGCACATGATTCTATTGAGTACATCTATTCTAATCTAACCCTAGTAGCTCTTCGAGAGGAAAATCAAATGGCAAAGAGAATCGGTTTATATTGTGACGTTCCCTGGCTGGAGAAAGACAAACCCAGTAACAGGCAACTACTCAGAATCCTGAAGTATCTAGGTGCAGACGAGGTGAGATACCTATACCCAAGCGCTCAGGCTGGTTTCGGCTCAGGTCTCGACTGGCAAAAGCTCGTAACCGAGGAAATTGTCGCTGTTGTACTCCGTTACGTGACTGACGCCTGTATCCTTGGCATGTCTGTCGAGGCTGAGGTACTCAAGTACGGTGCGTACGAGCTCAATCCTGACGGCCTCTACAGACTACACAATCTGGCGGTCACAGGCCGGGAGCTGAAGATTCACAATTGACCTCACCTACCGCACCGAACAATGCACAACCTGCACGGGACAGCCCATCACTGGGCGGTTTCGGCGGTTTTTCATTTTATACAAAAACGTTTCAAACATTACATGTTTAGTACCCGTTCAGAATATTTTTATTCACTTCAACTAAAAATTATATAAAAGCAACTTCGAAACTCACAAACTGAGCTTCGGACATTATCACAAAGCGTAAATGAGCAGAATAATTATCTAAAGTTTAATATTAAAATTACTTTTTTACTAAAATCTTTTTATTGTCATTGATCGCTTCCATGTGTTCGGCAGCAGCATCCATATGCACCGTCGCTGCCTCCACATGAACTTCAGCGGCTTCAAAATGCATATTTGTGACCTTTTCCCGAGCCTTTTCTACTTTCGCCTCAACCCTTTCTGTCTTTACTTCTGTTTGTTCGACCGCTTTGTTTGCAATCACTAGACAGGGGTCCTTTTTGTCAGTTTTAGTCATAATATTATTACTTTCTAATAATTAGATGCTGCTTCATTAATCCCCCTATATGTCCCGTCAGGACATACTAATAAGCCGCCGCTGACGGCTTTTCATTACGCTTCTGACGTATTTTAATTATTTATTTAAGAAATGGATGTTACACTGTAATCTGGATCAACAACAAACCATGGGAGACAGCCATGCCATACTTTGTGTTCTTGCTCGCCCTTCTTTCGGTTCTGCCTACAAAAGCCCAAACTGAACGAAGCGAAGGCATCAGACTGTCCTACACCGCGACCGACTCTTGTCGCTATGTGAGTCTACTGTACTACTCGCACTCCACTCACCCAGGTGGCAACCGCTACGGTTTGCTGAACGAAAACAACCATGGCATCGGTTTTCGTTGTCGCCAAGGAGATCAATCTCCGCTGTATTACACCCTCAGCGGTATCTACAACAGTCAATTCGGAAGCACCTTTGTCGCTGGTCCAGGCGTCGCCTGGACAGTGCTGCGTTTTGGTCCGGTCTCATTTGATATCGGCGTTGAAATACCCTTTGTCTACTACGAGAGCCCCGTCAACGGCAATACATGTACGGCTTCCTGCCAGTTGGCACAGTCGGACTAAATCTAAATCTCCCCTACAACTGGGGAAAGCTTGGTTACGTGCAGAATCACCTGGCGGATACTGGAGTGATCCTTTATTCTGTCCAATACTCGTATGAGTTCTAGCACGCCCGCCCGACCATCCTTGGTCGGGCGTCCGTTTTTTTAAATACCGAAGACCAGGCCTTGTAAATAAAGTCTCTATGATAAGATGTTCAAAATAGGACCAGTCCAACATTAAGCCAGCAACTCCCTGCCACCAATCTCGTATCTTCTATGAAAATCGCTGAGAAAAACTTGAGATTATTAAATATCCTAGCCTTTTTGTTTGCCTTCAGAACTTTTGAGGGTGTTTGGGCCCTTTACTTTGCCACCATCACCAACTCATATTCAACCGCCATGACCCTCTTTGCCGTTATGCATATTGCTAGTAGCACCATGGAGATGCCGACCGGCTTGCTCGCAGACCGGATTGGTAGAAAGAAAACAATTATTTTATATTTTCTAGTTGGTTTTTTGGCTACTTTACTTTTTTATCTAGCTAACTCTACCTTAGTTTTGGCAGCGGGAGCAGCCTTGGTGGGCTTATCGATGGCTCTCGGCAGCGGTACTTTCTCCGCTTACGTTTACGAAAACTTGACAGAACTAGGTAAAGTTGATCTCTATAAAAAGTTTGAAGGTAAAAGACGAGCCCAGAGTCGCTACGCCATGGTAACAGCTGGTCTGCTTGGTACTGTGATAATTTACTTTTATGATATTCGTACCGCCATCTTAGCTTCTCTCTTGGTCATTTTTGTCGGGTTAGTTCTATCCTTTTTCCTCAAAGATATTCATACTTTCAAGCCAGATAAATCAAATATTTATCACAGTTTTAGACAAGCGCTCGGGATCTTTATAGGCGATTTTGTATTGCGCGATATTAGTCTAGGAAAAATATTCGCCCGTGGACTCGGGAATTCTGAATATCGCTTTCGGACACTATTTTTTTCCGCCATTATGCCTGAGTGGCTAGTCAACCTGGTTGGTATTCTAAATAATCTCATTTCTGGTATCGCTATGCACGCCAACCATTTTATTGTGAGCAAGTTAGGTATAAAGAAATCTCTGATTCATCTAGATCTGTTTGACCGAGGACTAGTGACAATCTGTATACTAATCTATTCAACCGCTTCGAGTATTGTAATGAACGTAATTAGTAGTATTAGTTTTGGTATTCGTGATGTTTCAGCGGAAGACTTACTCCAGGCCAGATACTCCAAAGAACAGCGCGCTACCATGGGTAGCCTAATCGGTCTAAGTAGCAGCCTCCTCTACACTGTCGCCGCCATTACCGCTGGATTCGCCGCCGATAAAATTGGCTTATTCTATACCATGCTACTCTTTCAGCCGCTTCTGCTAATCTCAACCTATTTCTTTTCTAGAGGATTGAACCGAATCAACACCTGAAATAAACCTGTCTGGTAAAAACATCAGCGCCGTTCAACTTTGCAGAAGCTAGCTTAAATCTTTGGCCCGGCTGGAAAAAATTGCAGTAGAGCAAAAGTAAATAAGGTATATAATATAGCGGTAGTTAATAATTATAAATAATATGCAAACAAATATCTTAAGTCGTACTTTTATTATGAGTCTAGCCATCGCCACATTTAGTGCGTTGTATTTTGGTTTAGCCACACCAGCCGAAGCCAAAACTGTTCGCCAATCAAGCCTGACTTCCAGCACTACCGTCAGTTGTGTAAGTGAAGCAATCATCGCTCGAGAAAGTGCCATAATGACAGCCTGGACGAACTTCAGTGAAGACATAAACCTGGCTCTTATTGCGCGCCAAGGTGCCTTGGTAGAAGCCTGGAATATGGAATCTCCGAAAGAACTTTCAGCCGCGGTTAAAGACGCCTGGAAGAACTGGAAAGCCAGTAGCAAGACAGCGCATTCTGAGCTGAAAAGTGAACGCAAAACTGCCTGGAATGCCTTCAAGGAAACAGTCCGGACCGAGTGCAAGGTAAGAATTCCAAAAGAAGAAGCTCTGGAAAAAGCCAAGAGTGATACTCTGTCTCTCTAGTTAGGTAAAAAAATAAATCTGTATAAAAGGCGGTGAAAAATTAGTTTCACCGCCTTTTGTGATTTACTCCTCTAATTCTAATGACGTCAGGATCGACATCGCGACACTCCGTTGCCTGGAACAGGATATCTTACGAGACTACAGACATAAATATATCAAGACCTAAGATTTTTAATTTTTTCTTTTTGGTTTTAAACTACAGCACAATTTGACGATTCTTGTGGATTAAATCCACAACGGCCAGAAGTGCAAAATAAGTGGTATTGAAATAGTGACAATGAGTAACTCCAGCGGCAAACCGACCCGGAAATAATCCTTGAAGGTATATCCTCCCCGCTTCATCACCATGGCGTTAGATTCATGCCCAATCGGCGTCAGAAAAGCACACGAGGCACCAATGGCAACCGCCATCAGAAAGGTATCGATTGATACGTTAAGACTTTGAGCAATCAATATGGCAATAGGGGCCATCGTAACGGCCGAAGCAGTAGTGTTCATGAAGTCTGACATGATGATAGTAAGGACCAAAACTACAACCAACATGAAGACTGGACCGACCACTTCCCCATGCCGCAGTACAAAATTGGCAATTGACTCAGCGGCGCCTGAGCGCTGTAGGGCGTCACCGAGAGTAATCATACCAGCGAGCAATATCAAAACCGTCTGATCAATACTTTCGTAAGCCTGACGCAGGGAGACAAAATCAAAGATAACCAGCAAGACCGCAGTCAAGAGAAATATTATTGGTAGAGGAATGATATTTAAAGAAGCAATGGCAATAGAGGAAAAAAGAATGAAGAGTACACTGGTTATTCTGAGGGTCCGACCTAATGGCACTTCGACATTGGCAATTGTCAATAACTTGAAAGCACTAATCGTTTCTTTAAGTGAATCAGAACGTCCGCGGAGCAATAAAATATCATTTGGCCAAATACGAGTAGCGGCTAATTCTGAGCGAATACCGCCACTCTCACGTGATATACCTAAAAAATTAATCCCAAACCGATCCCGGAGCGGGACACTATCCCAGGTCTGGCCAACTAACTTAGCGTAAGGCGGAACGACGACCTCAAGTGACACCTGTTCGTCGTCGTTTGAGATAAGATTTTCGTGCGCCCGCATGCCGGATAGACTAAGGTGGAAATGCTCAATATAGTAGGTCAAAGATTCAATGTCACCCTCAATAATAAGCCGATCGTCAGCAATTAATTCTAGGGTGGCATTGGGCTTAATAAACTCATCGGCTCGGTAGACACCGACAACATCCAAACTGCGTTTGGTAGCTTCTTCAAATTCGCCAATAGTCATTCGAATAATCCCAGAATCTGTCGGCACTATCACCTCGGTCATAAAACTTTGTCTAACCTCACTGTCATCTTCGGCTGAGCGCCTAAGGGGAATAAGTCGCCAGGCTAAGACAATTAAAAATAAAGCTCCAGCCAAAGCCACAGTACCGCCAACCGGCAAGAAATCAAACATCTCAAATGGTGATCCGGTGGTACTCATGCGCAAGTCAGAGATAATGATATTTCGCGGTGTACCAATGAGCGTCATAAAACCGCCCAAGTGTGAAGCAAAAGCTAAAGGTAGCAAATACAACGCAATGGGAGTCTTACTCTTACGCGCTAAATGCACTGCAATTGGCACGACGATAGCGAGAGCGCCGGCATTATTCATAAAGGCCGACATAGATACGACAGCTATAACCAAGATACCTAAGCCGAGAATAGGATGTCTATGCAGAAAGCTCATGCGCGCCGTAATAGCATCTACTACTCCAGAACGAACCAACGACTC
>JBGSWM010000064.1:0-13793 GCA_041752435.1 Minisyncoccia bacterium
CAGTCGAGTTGGTGGTTTTGTCCCAAGAGAAAGCATTGCCCATACTGCCGAGCTGATTCTTCATGTAGGCAATGTTGTCGTTTGTCCAGGCTTTGGGGTCGAGATTACGCTTGATAGCAGCGTTTTCTGCCGGAAGACCAAAGGCATCAAAGCCCATCGGGTAGAGGACCTGCTTCCCGGTCATGCGACGGTAGCGGACATAGATGTCAGGCACGGCAAAAGCATACCAGTGTCCGATATGGAGATTGCCCGAGGGGTAGGGCCATTCAACGAGCACGTACTCTTTCTCCTTCTTGGTATCACGCTCGCCCACTTCATAGAGGCCAGTCTCCTGCCACTTCTCCTGCCACTTTTTTTCGATGGCACCACTATCAAATTTTTTGTGCATAACAAACCCCGCTTAACTAATAAGTGCTTCTCAGTATGCCACGGGTTAAATGAGATGTAAAAATATAATTATGAAACCGCCGGAAGCCCTAAGACGTCCGGCGGTAGCGGTGAGCTCCCTGCGCTTACTTGTGCAAGCAAAGGAGCTCACTGATGAACATCTTGTCCAGCTTACGCAGGTGCGCAAGCGTCCCGGCGACAGAGAGCAGGCAGGCGAGTGTTGCCAGGACGAAAGACACCGGGTGAGACAGGCTGAGGGTGATGTATGACCCCAGCCAGGTGTTGTAGCCAAAAAGTACGGCGACAAAGAACGCTGCTGCTAGGTCAGCATTGAAAAAACGTTTCATGACGTTCCCCTTTTGGGATTGAAGGAAATTGATTATATCATGAAATACAGAAAATGCAATAGCGACAGGTAATATGCAAGTACATTTGGTACTTTTTTTATCATCAGTGAATGTCTGTATCCATAGCTAAAACAATGATGGAAGAAGGAAGACGATGACTGAAAGCAAATACTAATCCAGTTGGATTTAGTAAGTTAGCGAGTGGGGCTAACTTCAATTGCGGTTGGCTTAAGGCGGTCGACCGTCCGCTCAAAGCAGTATCGTCCTTCGGGGTGAGACCAGTTGTAGCCACCCTTGATCGGCAAATTTGTTTCATCAAACTCAATTCGGGAGAGTAATTCTTCATTAGCATCGGCTCTAGCAAAAGTGGCACAAAGCGTAAAACCAGTGTCAGTTACTTCATAACTATAAGCCTCGCGGTCTTCTGGTGCTTCGGGGATAGGTGAACCAGAGTAGATTTCCTCTAAGGTCGCAGGCAGGGTGTTTGTTGCTCTACTATTTAGACTTTCTTCAATTCGCCATTGGATCTGTTGGAGGTCTTGGACTTGCTTATCATCCAGGCGCATCTCGCGCACCTCAGCTGGTGCTTCGATGTAGAAGAAGCCAGTGATGAGTGAAGCTAAGACGACGACGGTCATACCGGCACCAAAGAGCTTAGATTGCTTCTCGCGCGTATACCAGTAACCTCTAGCATCCTGGAGGTAGTAGTAGAAAGCGACCCCAACTACCAGAAGAAGGATCAAGGCCTTCAGAATAAACCGGGTAGTCAAATCCCCTTCAAGAAAGGCCAGAATAATCGCTACCAAATCACCGAGGATAACTCCCCCACCAACTAAGAGCGAGAGATACATCAGCCACTTAGTTAGTCCGAGGTAGCTACTCTCGCTTTCACTACGACGCATGACATTGACACGTCTTGTTAGCCAAAGATAGGTCGGGAAAAAGACGATTAGCATAGCAATGCCGAGGCGGACACTGCTGCTATTGCTCTCGATTTGCCAATAACTTTCTGCCGCATCTGGGTAGGCGAGGTTGATAATGCTAAATAAGAGAACGATTAAGAAGCTAATTGATAAATAGAGCGTGATGATTGAACCTAGTTGGAGCACAAAGTGCTTTGCGGTGTTATTTTCCATATGTAGTAATTATACGCTTATTCAGTCAGAAGGGTAGGTATAATAACAAGCAATTAAATTCTTGCTTCTAATAAGTTAAAGGGCCGTCAACGCGTACTGCGTCAACGGCCCCAAGCCCCCTTCCCTGTTTCTTCCTTGCCTTAAATTTGCTTCGCCCGATACATCATGGTGAAGCTGCCGGAAACCATCTTCCTTGGCTCAAGCAGATGCTCGGTACGAATGCCAGTGGTTGGCTCAACGCACACGTACTCACCTGGGTTGTCAGTTGAGACGTAGACGCGATCAAAGCCACAAATCGGGCCGAAAGTAATTGTTCCGAGACAGGTTTCGAGAACAACGTGCGAGTCGTCGATGTCGAAGTACTTGGCTACACTGAGGTCATTTTCTGAGTCAAAGACCGTCCGGCCTTGATACATGACTCGGAATGGCCCGCCGTGGGTGGCGAAGTACGGACGAAGTGCCAGCTGGCAAGGCATTGGCCTTTGGTTGAGGCATGAGCTCGACCGAATTACCGTAGCCCCATACGTCAGTCGCTGTGGCTCAGTTTCCTGTTCTACTCGATTTCGCACTCGAAAGTCCCACGGAAAGGACGTATCCTTAATTGGAATATCGAAGTCGTCGACCTTGCTGCCACTTCGGCGGTCAGTGTCGGTCTGGTGACTGATCGGATGTGCCCGCTTCAACCGGCAAACTAGCCCGTACTTAGGCAAGCAGGCCCCTGACCAAGCATCGGTGTCTGGCATCAAGCCGTACACAGGGGCACTTACTGAGAGTCCACCCTGTTGTTCCTGGATAGGCAACTGGTGTGGAAACAAAATGTGTCCACCAAGGTTTGTAGTCCACTCCGCCACAGTACCCTCATGCTTGAGACGAAACATCAAACTTCTCCTTTAGGTTAATGAGATTGAGAGAATGTACAAGCAACCGCTATTAAGTATTAAAAAATGCTTTTGTCAAATAAATTTTGGCAAAAGTTTAGACCGCGCTTGCGCGGTCTAAAAAAGTCTAGGGCGACAGACTAAGCATTACACTGGCTGCTGTCGTCTCTTGCCCTGGCTTGAGCAGGACTTCATCCGTCGCCAGTTGGATGATAGTACTTCCTGCTCGGTACTGCTTCTTCACCACGTCTTTTATGTTCACAGTGCTGAGGCGAAGAGTCTTCTCTATCAACTTACAGCTTATGACATAAAAAGTTGGACCTGTAACCTTGATCTCTTCGGTCGCCACATGGATATTAATCACCCTCCGTGACGGCATGACTGAAGGGTTAGAGCAGGCTTTACTCCTCTTGATCAGTGTTTGGTAGATGAGAATCCCGCTCTCTCTCCTCAAGACACTGTTTGAACTATGGAAAGCCCAAGGCCACCGATCGGTGGGGTCGTGCTGATAGGTAGATGTCTGAATACCTTCAGAAAGGGACTCTTCGAACTCCACCCTCGGCGCCCAAGGATCACCTTGGACATCCTCCTCATAGCTCACCAACAGACCGTCATGGGGTACATCTGGCGACACCGGGTAGCGGGTCAAAATACCCCCAAGTGAAAAGGCTGTTCCGTCGGACGTCGGCTGAAGAACATCAATTTCGCCAATACTCCACTTGGTCACTCGACCAAATCGGTTGCAGTTTAAGTTCATGATCATATATTCTCCCAGGTTAGGTGACAGATCAAACTTCTTTATATCATCATATTCTATAATGTAAATGCTTTCGGAATGTTTCAATAGCTTGTAAACACTTGAAGATTTAGTACACTTGTTTCAAGATCATTGATTAGATAACGAAATACGGTGCTAGCTTGTAAGGGGAGTGTTAAAAGAAGTTATACAAAATTCTTTGACAGGAGCATTTGATGGCTTGTACTATATGGGTATATAAGTATTTTTACATTTAACTGGTATGTTTAACGCAGGTATTGGCGCAGCGCTCATCGGGCTCGCAGTGTTTTCCAGCCTCTTCAATTTTGGATCTGAAGGCAAGACAATCCGCGAACTATTAATAGAGAAACTTAATAAAGCAGACTCAACAGTCAGTGATGATTCTTTTCTTAGAGATGGACTAGGGCTCGTAAGTGAGGCTGACACGTTTCCAGGTGTTAATATAAAACGAAATATTGCTTATGGCACCGAGGGGCGTGAAGTCATGGACCTGTATACGTCAGATGATAATGAGTCTGGAGAGTTGAGGCCTGTTATTATGATGGTGCATGGTGGTGCCTGGAAATGGGGAGATAAAACAGGCCGCTACACCGTAGATAATAAGGTAAAATATTTTCTCCCCCGCGGTTATGCCTTTATTTCAATTAATTATCCGCTCGAAAATGTAGATCCTGAGGAACAGGTTCATTCAGTAGGAAAAGCCCTCGCTTACATCCAAAGTAATGCGGCTGTTTTAGGTACTGATCCCGATCGTATCGTAATTATGGGTCATTCGGCTGGTGCTCACCTAGTGGCCCTTCTCACCGGGCGGACTGATGTCCACTCCTCAGAAGGTATTCTCCCGTGGAGAGGAACGGTGCCGCTTGACGGCGCAATGTATGACACAGCGAGCCGAATGGCAGTTGTTCACCCTAAGATTTATGATGAGCCATTTGGAACTGATCCAGTGCTTTGGGAGCTCGTCTCGCCTTATGCGCAATACAAAGTACCAGGAGCTCCAATCCTCTTTACTTGTTCAACGCAACGCCCTGATAAGCCGTGTCTACAATCGAACCGCTTTGCTAAGAAGATTATGAGCGTCGGAGGAAGGGCTGAGGTTCTACCGGTTGACGGAGGACATGGTCAAGTGAATGAGTTCGTGGGTATGTCTGGAGTATATACAGAAACAATTCAGACCTTCCTCACTTCAATCGGTATGCCGTAGGCTAAGTGTTGAAGGTTACTGATAGCCTCAACAAATTCTGAAACTTTGCTTGTCATACCACTCTCCGGTTGAGAAGCAACCAATCCAAATTCTATTATGCCGATCTTCAAATAGTATATTCTACGTAGCTATAGATTCTAAATTTTATGTAGATCCGAAAATGTGACATACTATGAGTATATGAAACCAGATGATTTGAAAAAGGCTCCGAAACTGTTTTGCGAGACAATCAATATCGGTTTTTCGCCTGAGTATTTTATAGTAGCCCTGAGCTCGGGTAGTCAGGCTTCAATCTACTCGCTTACACCACAACATATACAACGTCTTCATGAATACTTGGGCACACAAATCAAAGAGTACGAAAAGAAACACGGCGTAATTCCAGCCAGCACGCCTAAGGCTGTCGTCAGTCCTGTTCAAAGAACCAATCCCCCGAGTGCGTTGAGTTAATTAAAACAACCCGGATGTTGACCGGGTTGTCCTCGCTGATTAGTTGAACATCGTTCAATCAAATGTCTTCTGTTTTCGATTTACCCTTTAATATTTAAATAAAATCTTACATTAATTTTATCTATCATTGATGATAGATAAAATGTTAAGTAGATTTAAATTAGAAACTCAATCACGTCGCCGTCTTTGACAATGTATTCTTTTCCTTCGGTGCGGAGCTTACCTTGTTCACGAGCTTTAGGTAGCGAGCCAGCGGCCACTAGGTCGTTGAAGGTCACTACTTGAGCCCGGATGTATTTCTTCTCGAAGTCAGTGTGAATAGCCGCGGCGGCTTTTGGTCCGGTCGATCCAGTTGGTACGGTCCAGGCCCTAGTCTCCTTTTCGCCAGTCGTGAAGTAACTCATGAGGCCAAGACGGTGGTAGCAGGCGCGAATAAGGCTCTCTACCCCACTGTCTTGTGCCCCATACTCACGTCGGAAGTCAGTCTTCTCTTCGAGCGATAGATCACGGAGCTCATGCTCCATCCCCGCATCTACTACCACATACTCAGCACCAGTGCGCTCGAAGAAATCTACTAGTTTTTGCCAGCGTTCGTCGTTTTGCTCGTCAAGATTAAAGGCGTCAGTTTTCTTATTACAAACATATAGAAATGGCTTCATGGTGAGCAGATACAGATGCTTAACCAACTTAAGTTCATCTTCAGTCATGTCCAAACTGTTGGCTAGTTGACCACTCTCGAGGTGTGGCAGGAGTCTCTGGAGTAGTTCATGCTCCTTGATGATGTCCTTATCACCGCGCTTGGCATCACGCTCCACATTCCCTAGTCGTTTACTCACGGTCTCGGCGTCAGCCAAGATAAGTTCAAGATTGATCACCTCAATGTCAGAGAGCGGATCAATTCCCCCCGAGACATGGTGAATATCACCGTCCTCAAAGATGCGCACTACCTCGGCAATCATATCGGTCTCGCGGATGTTGGCGAGGAATTTATTCCCGAGGCCCTCACCGGAGGCAGCACCAGAGACGAGACCAGCAATGTCGACGAACTCCACCACGGCCGGGATAATGTCCTTTGAACCAGAAATGGCTGACAGAGTAGCTAGTCGGCTGTCTGGCACCGCCACGACACCAACTGATGGATCAATGGTCGCAAACGGATAATTAGCAATTAGCACCTCATTCTTGGTGAGAGCAGTAAAGAGGGTGGACTTTCCAACGTTGGGCAAACCAACAATTCCGACAGCAAGTTTTGACATAGTGACTATAAGTTACCAGATATTTGATTTTTGGCTATTAACTTCATCTAACAGGTGATTTTTATGAGGCAATTTGGTTGTGGACTTTTGCCCTAGCCAAACTAAGATTATGTAGTATGATGCCACCTACCGTACATGGCGGAGTTAGTCCAACATGCGGTATTCTGAACAAAAGGAACGGGACATGAACATGACGATCAGAGGACACCACCTTGAGGTGACGCCGCCCCTGCGCGAGTACGTGCAGACCAAACTCGAGCGCGTCACCCGCCACTTCGACCAGGTGGTCGACGTCACTGTGCTTCTGAAAATCGAGAAGCGCAGGGAGAGGGATCAGCGCCAGAAGGCCGAGTTGACCATGCACGTCAAGGGGCGCGACATCTTCGTCGAGCAGGCGCACGAGGACCTCTATGCTGCCATCGACCTGGTGATGGACAAGCTCGATCGCCAGGTCATGCGCCGCAAGGACCGCCAGCAGGACCACCATCGCGATGAATGCCCCAAGCGGCACGAATGGTGGAGTCTCGCTCCTGACGGCCACCGACCGGTCGCTGCTCAGGCCTGAAGAGACGGCGACGCAGTCGCCGCTTCTAAACCAGAACGCCTCCTCGGGGGCGTTCTTCTTTTTATAACCGTAATAGCTATCTGAACCGCTTGCTACCACCGCGGCTCACCAAACCTCTTTTCAATATAGATTCGGCGCCAAAAGTGACTACCTCCCCAAAGCCCAAAGCCTAGACCAAAGAGCCACAGAACAGAACTAAAGATAGTATGAGCCTCAACCCAGTTTTGCCAGAGCCAACTTTCACCGTACAACTCAAGGTTGTTGATGATTAGATTCAGGGCCAACATTTCTAGTAGGGCGTGAACGATCAGCGATAAGATAAGGGTAAGAATTGTAAAACAGGCATAATAAAAGTATTTTTTCATAGATTTCATTATAACCTGGCCATTTTAGTAGAAAAGTGAGACTGTTCGTAAGATCGGGTCTATATTTGCTTCAGGTGGTAGTATAAAAGTATGGATACCTTACGATCACTCTTAATCCAGAATCAGACCAACTTAGATCGTCTCCGAGCGCGTGCTCGCTATCTTTTTCATCATCTCTCGGCAGCAGAAGTTGATACCCACAAGCTTTATGGACCATACTCAGCGGCTTGGGATGAGTGGAGTGAAGAGACTCGCGATATTTTAGCGGAAGTCAAAGTCGACATCCTGGCTACTCAGGAATTTGTTGATGAACTGCGAGAATTTGTTGAGTCTTCTCCTCACTCCAAGAAACCGACTAAAAGCAAGAAAAAGCAACAATACATTGTTGAGATGAAGACTTTTGCCGAAGAAGCGAGACTCTGCCAGCTCGAAATGATTAATCTGGCTGATGCTAGATTAAGCGAACACCAAGAACTGACAAATAAGCTTAGACTAGTCGAAGCTCTCGATCGTCTGAGTGAAGAGTAGAAGAAAGCCGACCCACGGGTCGGCTGTCAGTGACGTGTGGAAAGAAATTGAGTTCCTGCTGCTGTGATTTGAAACACTTCCTCCAAAATCTCCATTTCACCGCGCATCATGAATTGCGAGTTTGCAAAGCCGCCAGTATGACAAACTTTGAGCTTGTGTTGAAAAACAGGTTTCAACTTCTCGATGTACTCCTGGCTACTGTGCGGGTTACTTGGTGGATATATTCTCACGTACAAGGTAGCAACTTCAGTTGCCGATAACGCAACCTTTGAGCTACTGAGGATTTTAAGCACATCCTGCAGTTTTGGGTTTGCAGTACGCATACTTTGCCTTTCCTATAGAAATAACTATCAAATAGACCTGAAAATTGCTTCTGGCTACGTCTAGGTCTAAGTGTAACAGATTGGGTAAATAAATAGCTGATTTAATTTGCTAAAAAAGCTAGAATAGTACGGTGCCAAAGACAGAACTACCAAAAAATAGCAGGAAACGTAAAGCTCTCACCCTAGTATTGGTTCTAATACTAATCTTGGCTTCGTATCTAACCTTTATCACTTTGGTGACAAAACCGACGGACTCTGTAGAAGTCCCGCCTGTTAGTTTCCCAGTTAGTGTCAATCCCCAAACTAAGCAGATAATTGAAGACCCTGAGCTAAGTTGGTATGTAGAGGAGTATCTGGCCATTGATGTCGCCGGTTACAAAAACCGTCGCTACTTGGCTAAAATGATGAGCGAAGTCATGCAGCTGGCTTTTGTGCAGCAACTAGCTTCGACAGTTAGTCGAACTTTGATTATCTATCCCGGGGAAAGAAAGGAAGAAGTTGCTAAAAACTTCTCGCGCATCCTGGGCTGGTCAATGGCCGAAGAGGAAGATTTCTTGGCGTTGGTGGAAGCGACCGAGCCGACTTTAACCGAGGGTAAGTTTTATCCGAGTAAGTACGTGCTCGAGAGAACAGCCACACCGGCGATTGCAGCCGATGTCTTACTGGAAAAATTTGATACCGAAATCCTCAGTCGCTACAGCCAAGAGATTGAGGCTGTTGTACCGCTTGAGGAAGCCTTGACTATTGCCTCACTTCTAGAGCGTGAAGCTTACGATTTTACTGATATGAGAATTATCTCCGGCATTATCTGGAATCGACTATTTATTGATATGCCTCTACAGCTAGATGCCACACTACAGTATGCCAAGGGCAATAATCCAGCTGAGCCAAAGTGGTGGCCGATTGTTCGTCCGGATGATAAGTATATCGACTCGCCTTTCAATACTTACGAAATAGCCGGTCTACCACCCAGTCCAATCGCTAACCCTTCAGTCGAATCAGTGGTGGCAGCCCTCAACCCTGAACTAACAGACTGCTTTTTCTATTTCCATGCCGACGACGGCACCTTTTACTGTAGTGTCACCTACGAAGAACATGTCGCTAAGTTGACTAAGGTTTTCGGTCAGGGCCGGTAGAATCTACCAATTTAAATAAGTAATGTTGAGTTGCAAAATAGTGGCAAATGCGACCCAGAGGAAATACGGGATGTTAACTAAGGCGACCCACTTGTAGTGCGGGCAGATGGCCCAGATAGCCCAGGCTAGTGTCAGAAGTACAAGGAGGATATCGATAGCCGCCAGGAGGTTGTTTTGTAGACCAAACTGGAGCGGGGTGAAGAGGGCGTTGAAGATCAGATTGAGTGCAAAAGGCAGAGCGACGATTTTGGGTAGACGGCTGCGCCAGGTTTGGAAAAAGACGTAACCAAACGATATGAAAATAATCGTGTAGAGGACACTCCAAACGGGACCAAACAGCCAAGCTGGTGGAGCCCAGTCTGGCTTGATTAACTCGACGTACCAAGTAGGCATGTTATTCATAGCTATGAGTATACCATTTCTTCAGGTACAAAATTATGAAAGGGGCAACGCGAACGTTGCCCCTTGATGTCGAAGTAGCGAGGTGCTACTTCAGCCGCTGAATGTGCGGCTTGAGATTGATCGCGCAGGTGTCGAATGAACGCCCGTCCGCCCGAACTCCCCGCTCACACTTTCGTCCCTCCCAGACGTAGTCGCAGGTGTCACTGTACTCCTGCTTGAGGGTGTTCAGACCCTCCCGCTTGTAGATCTCGGTAGAGACCTGCCTGCTAGAGCAGACCGCGCCATCGTCGTCTGTCCAGTCACACAGCCGGATCTGCTCGGCAGACCGTACCTCGTCTGAACGCGGCCGATACTTCCCAATCAGCGGTGACTTACGGCACTCACGGCCGCTGGCGTCAGTGTCTTGCTCCCACTCGCCAAATTCACGGCGGGTGGAGTACTTGATCGGCGGGGCCGGCGGCGGCGTCAGCATCTTGGGCACAGGAGTCCCATCCCCTTTCCCGACCTTGACGTACATGTACGTCGCGTCGCAGCCACCCAAAACCAGGGCGGCAAAGGCGAGGAAAAAAGCAGCGAAAGTCCGGACCATGATGGGTCTCCTTCAGGTTTGGTTGATTGGAATACCTCTTATCTCAAGGTACTATTTCACTTATTATAATATCACAAAATCACCTAAAAGTCAAAGACTTTTAGGTGATTTTGCCTAATTCTAGCCTTATTCTGCCTTCTTACCGAGGTTTTCCACTTCCTTCAGCCACTTCTCGCGCGCGGCATCATCCACCTTCTCACACGGTCCAAAGGCGCTGACTTTGGTTCTGATGCCAGCAAACTCCATAATTCCGTATTGAATCTCGTTGGTGAAGTCACCAAACTGCCACCAGGTACTGAAAGGACTATGAGTACCAGACAGGATAATCACCCGCCCGGTCTTCCCTCTTAGATGCTTCTCAATCTTCTTAGTCTCCTTATTAAAGTTAAAAGCAAAACCGGGCAGCCACATTCGATCAAAGAGACCCTTGAGGAGAGCCGGCATGGTGCACCACCAGTTTGGGTAGGCAATCACTATATGATCTGCGGCACGGAATTTGTCCTGGAGATCCTTTAGGTCAGGCTCGAGCTGCTGGATCTCTTTGTAACCCTTGTGCAGAATCGGATCAAATTGCAACTGCCCGAGGTTAACTCGAACCACGGTATGGCCAGCGTCTTCGGCACCCACCTGGTAATGATCGAGCATGTTACCAGAAAAACTTTCGTGATCTGGATTGCCACAAATTAGTAAGATGTTCTTTAGTTTATTCATATCTCTCTAGTATAACGAACACTCTCGTGCTTTTGGCGCGAGAGTGTTGATTACTTTTAAGCTATTCTATTATTTCCTAATTGAGCCATCGGGATTGAACTGGCCTTGAGCACCCATCTGCATCTGAGCCAGCTTCTCTTTCATCTGTGGTGTCATAGCGGACATGATCTCCTTTTGGTACTTCGGCAGGACTTTCATGGCGGCGTTCATTTGATTGTTGCCATTCTTTTTCAGTTCCTCTTGCATCTCCTTGGCTATCTTCTCAAACAAAGCAGGGTCTTTCTCGACCATGGTCATGATCATTTCTTGTTGATCAGGCGGTACGTTCTTCAGCTGTGACTGTAGCACTTTCTTGAGTGCATATTGTTTTAATTTTCCAAACATAATGTAAAGGATTGTAACATGCCACGTTCAGCCAAAACACAATTCTATATATGGACAAAGCTTGAAAAGTGTGTTATTTTAGTAGCAATTAATTATTATACAATTTGTTATGTTTCAACGCTTAAATCGCTGGTACGGAAAGAAGACGGTGTTTGGTTTACTCGCTATATTTTTAGTGATTTTTAGCTTTGGTATATTCTCGGGTGATAATGAGGCAGAGACTATTCCTGAAGATAATGAGCGAGTAGTTGGGGTCCGGGTGTCTACCGCCGGTGAAATAGCTGGTCAGACTTCCCTTTCTTTGCTCGGATCAGTCCGGGCCGCCAATGAAGTAGCGCTCACCACTGAGCGAAGTGGTACAGTCACCAGGGTGTATACGACCCTCGGAGCTAAAGTTTTTGCTGGACAAACTATTCTAGAGTTAAGTAATGCTAGCGAACGAGCAGCTCTCTTGCAGGCTGAAGGAGCCTATGAAGCAGCCCTCGCAGCCAGCGCCCAGTCTGGAGTCTCACTCGATGAAGCCAAGACCAGTCGTGATGCCGTGGTTCTCAGTATAGAGAGCAGTCTCACTAACAGCTACTCTGTTATGTCAGATATTATTTTTAATACGGTTGATGCTTTCTACTCTAACCCTGATTCGGGAATTATTGGTGTACGTATAAACTCACGCGGTCAAGCTGAATATCTTAATTCAGAAAGAAAAGACTTTCAGACAATTCTCCTCGCGGGAAGCCCTAGTCTTTCAAGCACTGAGACTGACGAGATTCTGCAAAGTCTAGAAGCAAGTATCAGCATAGCTAGACGACTACTGGCCTTGCTCGATACCTTTATTATTCTCGCCAGTGACGAAAGCAATTTAAACGCTTTCACAGAGATTGAAATCAATAGTCTGCGAGATAGTCTGGCTACAGCGAGAACTCGTCTTTTGGCTGATATAAATACCTTAGAAAGTAAGAAAACCAGTCTGGCTTCAGCCGATGATGCTATCGCCAGAGCCAGTATTAGTGCTAGTGGTGGCAATTCATCAGTCGCTGACGCACAAGTCAAGCAAGCTCTCGGAGCGCTACGTGCGGCCGAAGCTAACTACGCCAAAACTATTATCCGCTCACCAATTGCAGGCAGTATCAATAAACTTGATATAAAAGTTGGCCAATTTGTTGGTGCCAATCTAGTGGTGGCAGAAGTAGCCAATAATCAAGCGCTTGAGATTGTTACCTACGTCAGTGATAGTGAACTCGGACTGCTAAAACTTGGAGATACTTTGACCTTGGGTGAATTAGGGACAGGGACTGTCATTGCTATTGCCCCAGCCGTAGATCAAATTTCCAAGAAAACTGAGGTTAGACTGACTACTGAAGCGGGTGTAGTAAAAAGTGGTGAAACGGTTCGTCTGTCTAAGTCGGTCACAAACACTAATGCCGGCAGCGATGCACTGGTGACCATACCTCTCACCGCAGTTAAGTTTGAAGGGACTAATGGTAGTATCCTTCAAGTGGAGAGTGATGTCTTGGTAAAGAAAGATATTGAAATTCGAACTATTCGCGGCAGTTCAGTTCAAGTCACGACTGGACTTGGAACTAATGACGAGTTTGTGGTTGATGTGCGCGGTCTATCGGCTGGTACAAAAGTAACTGTCATACAAAATTAATATGTGGGAATTCTTCTTACACAATCGCCGGTTTAGCTATCTGGTCATTGTTACCCTTATCGGGTTCGGTCTTTACTCCATTGCCGCTATTCCCAAAGAGTCAGCCCCTGAAGTGCAAGTTCCAGTTGGTATTGTCACGACCGTTTTGCCGGGGGCACCAGCCATTGATGTTGAGAGCCTCATAACCAACGAAATCGAAAGAGCTTTAGTCGGCGGTCTAGAGAATGTCAATCGCATCTCATCGAACTCTCGTGAGGGGGTTTCTTCAATTACCGTTGAGTTTAACGCCGAAGCCGATATTGACGAATCAATTACCGAGTTAAAGGATAAAGTCGACACTATTGTTAATGAGCTTCCGGCTGACGCCGAGAGACCGTTTGTTAGTGAAGTCAATTTCGTTGATCAACCAATTATTACCATCGCGATTGCTGGCGATCGCAATGAAGAAGAGTTTTCCATCCTAGCTGACCAACTAGAAACTGAGTTTGAATCAATTGCCGGGATTTCTCGGGTCGAGAAGAGTGGTATCAAGAGCCGCGAAGTGTCTGTCGTGGTTGATGAAGCTTCACTGCTACGATTTAGTTTGACTATTTCTGATGTTCTAAATGCAATTCGTAACGCCAATAACTTATTCCCGGTCGGACAGATTGTCTCTGACGATGTTTCCTACAACATTGTTTTGGCTGGTGATCTTGAGACAGTTGAC
>JBGSWM010000065.1:0-12735 GCA_041752435.1 Minisyncoccia bacterium
CGAGTAATTATTGTTTTGTCTCTTCTATAGATAATTACTTTAAACAGAACCGCTGCGCTTAGATGAAGTTCGAGGAGTAAAGTTTTTTTATGAATAAGGCGTAGGTTTCTACGGTGACTGAATAAAAATTCGTGACGACAAAGAAATTCACTAAGCGCAGGGGTTCTGGCAAGGAGAAACTACACACTGTAGATGCATAATGTGGTACCTGATTCGGACTCGGATTCAATTTCCGACATCTCCACATAAAGAAACATCATCCGTCCCACAAGTAACAAAAGCCTGCTTATGCAGGTTTTTTGTTGTTCTCGAGGCCTGATCTAGAGGCAGTAAAAACTCCCGTGCAGAGTGCGGGAGTTTTTACATAGACCTTTCCTTTGTAATTAGGTTCTCCTTGGCTGCTTAATTAGCGTTGTAACAACTAACCAAGCTGATACCTTCACTCGCAGTTACACTGGCGCCATCTTTTATCTCCAGCACCCGTTCTTCACTCATGTCTGCTTCAGCGCAGGTGACCATGGCATTAGTGATATCGATTGAAGTATCATTCATACCCATAGTCTTTAGAGTAGCCTGCTGTGCTTCTGGCAGTTTTGTCACATCGACAGTAAAGGCTACTTCCTGCGCCTTGGCCTCTTCAGCTTCTCTTTCCGCCCTAAAAGTCGCTTCTCTTTCTAACTGCGCTTCCACCTCAGCGTTCGTGGCACTCCTTGAGGACTCAGTCTTGACCGCCGCAGCTTCAGGTTCATCATTCATTGTGCCGTAAATAAAAAATCCGATGACGATAATAATGACAGCGATTACGGCGAAGATTAAGTTATTGTTCATATTTATTTTATATTAGTTAAAGGTTGACTGTTTTAAGATGTTTATGTCCTTGAAGCACTAAAAAACTGCTCAGTTACCTATCTATAATGCCGTACCAGTTGAATACTATTGCAAAAAAAGCTAATTTTGGTTTTGCTATACTTTACCCATGTCCCCTTTCTCGCTAATTGTCTACGAACTAGCCCTCTCCATCCCCGAAGGGACGGTTGTGACCTATGGTGACTTGGCCAAGGCCGCTGGGGGCGGCGCCATGGCTTCACGCAGTATCTCGAGCATTCTCAGTAAAGCTCCCAACCAACGCGCCATTCCCTGGCACCGCATTGTCTATGCTGGTGGCCGAGTCTGGCTAACACCCGAGCAGGAGAAGAAGCGCCGTGCCCTCTATAAGCGTGAAGGTATCAAAGTCGATAAGCAGGGTTGCATCACCAACTTCGAAGACGTCCACTACTCCTTCAACTAGAAAAACCCGAGGTCTCTCCTTGGGCTTTCTTGTCCAACAACTGATCAAATCTAATCTCGAGTGGGTTTAGCCAGCTCAAAGAGAGCCTTAAACTGCATCTGCATGAGCTTAGTGAAGTCTGCACTATGGACGACAAAGCCATAGGACTCACTCTTAGAACTAAAGAAGGAAACCTTGTCACCATAAATACTGTAGGCCATGGGCGAAGCAAACTTCTTGGGAGCGATACGGCGCTCAACCTTGAAATCCCCGCCACCGCGATAGAGGTGCTTGCTTCCTCCCACTTCACCAACCCAGACCGACCGCAGGGTAACTCCCTGCTTAATCCGCTTACGATTAAAATCCTCGAGCTCCGCTGGGGTAAATATTTTTAACATTTCCTGATAGGGCCACACTGTCTCTAGCGTCGATCCCACTTCAAAGATCATCTCATTGAGTAGCGAAAGGACTCCTACCTTGCCTTCGACAAATTTGATTCTTGGTTCAGCGGTGGCGGTAAACTGGGCCCTAAGTGAATTTTTTATTTTACCAAAGTCTGTGCGTAGCAAGGCGAGTGACCGCGCTTTCTCCTCTACCAATCGATCCAGGTCGGCAAGGTCGTGAATAGCAAACACCGCTTTGCTACCCTTATCCTTCTCGACCACCAACCCGAGCGTCAATAATGGTTTTACTTGATCGTACAAAGAAGTCCGGGGTAGAGACAAGCGGACCGAGAGTTGTCGCATACTCGATTCCCCATACTTAAGGAGGTCAATATAAATCGACTGCGAGCGAAGGGGGACATCGAGAATACTCAACATTTGGGAAATTGTATCCATAAAATAAATTAAAGCTTATTAACTATTTGTCGATTGTCGTCGACAATATAACAAAAACTTATATATCTGGCAAACTCCTGGTTAGTTGTTCTGTAGTAGTTCTTTGTCGTTTCTTCCACCAGCCAAAAGGAGATCCATCATGGCTCGTTCCTCTTCCCCGCTCGCCCTTGTCCCCTCTTCCTTGACCGAAGCCAACCAACTGCTCGTCAAGATCGGCGTCTGCGAACGTGCGCTCGCCGAGCACAAGAGTCAGTACGATGCAACTGTCGCCATTTTGCGTGACAACCTCAATAGCGCCGCGGCGCCGCTCGAGGCCGAACTGAAGCGTCTCATCGCATCGGTCAAGGCCTACGCCACGGCGCACCGCGAGGTCTTGCTCGAAGGCAAGAAGAAAAGCGTCGTTCTCTCCGGTGGCGAATTTGGCTGGCGTACCAGCCCCGCTAAAGTCACCTTCGGTCGCGGCGGTGAGAGCAAGGCTCTGGCAACAGTCATCAACCTCAACCTGGTCGAGTACCAGCGGGTGGTGACCACTCTCAACAAAGAAGCTCTGCTCGAGAATCGTCCAGCCATCCCCGGGGTGAAGTACACCCAGGCGGAAAAGTTCTTCGTGAAGCCTACCTCGGAGAAAGCGCCCGAGACCTTTCCTGGTCAGGCACCAGGGCAAAAGCAGTCGCTCTAAAGCGACAGCAACCAAACCTTCCCCCAACCGGGAAGGTTTTTATTAATAATTTATTTCTATCTTTTAGTTATTGCCCAAAAGCATCTACTCAACTCTCTCGACAATAAGGGCGGGGTATTCTGTGACAAACAAATAAAATAGTATCAGGAAGATTGGTCACTTTTAGTGGCTATTTATATTGCGTAAAGCCGGTCGATTTCTGGCTCTGATTGTGCCCGGACGTATTGTTCATAACTCATTCCATCATGCTGAGCAGGATCGTGTTCTGCAGACGCTCTTAAAGCGGCGGCCAAAGAACTCTCAAACGTACCACCAGAAGCCGACGCGCCAGTCGCTTCGTAGGCGGCCTGTAATTCGTCCATCATGGCCGTCTTTTCTCGCTCATCATATTCTGGATCATACACTCCATCGGCCGGAAGAAATGTTTCAGTCAGCACACCACCAAATCCACGCCGATGGACCAAAAGTTTAAAATTCATCGTTGCTTCAAGATACTTTAGTCTCTTTTCTTCACCCACAGTCCTTTCATGCCTGGCGCCTTCCATATGGTATCTAGCTTAACTAATATTTTCTAAATATTATCATATTTCTAGTCCTTCAAGTGCTCAGCAAATTGCTGCTCAATGAGATCTAAGTCAGATTCTTCAAAGTCGTGTCGACGCATATTCTGCCTAAGCCATTCCATACCGGCTGAAAACTCAGACTGAGTAATACCGTATTCAGAATTTGGTTCAAATAAGTCAGCTCGGAAGAACATCTCGAGCAGATTGCGCTCACGTTCATCCAGCTTACCGTATAGATTCTCGGTTATTCTCTCCCATTCTTCTTTAGTCACCCGCTTCGGGGTATTGGCGCTAAATAATCCCATCCCAAAATTATACTCCTAATTTTCAGATATGTTAGTGGTTGTATGCAAAATCTCAGTAGCCTCAGCGGAGCGGACTACCGCGATCATAATAGGTGATTCTGCTTGGCTAATTATCGCCCCAGAATTAATTGGTTGATTATTTTTCTCCGGATCAAGCCAGATTCCTAAGGGAGCGAGCGGCCCAGCAACTAGCTCTCGTAAGATGGCGCTGCGCTCACCGGCCGTAGCCGTGAAGATAATCGCTTCCACCCCACCTAAAATAGCCAAATAAGCACCAATGGCCTTTTGAATTTGGTAGACAAAGCTAGAGACGGCTAAAGTCGCTGCCTTATCACCCTGCGCTTGACGCTCTAGTAGTTGCCTCAGATCAGATTCGCCAGCGAATCCTCGCAAACCACCGCTAGTTTGAAGGTATAAGTCAGCATCATTGACGCTGAGATTACGTGCCCGCATCAGCGCCAAAAGAGCCCCTGAATCCAAGTCCCCCGCTCGACTACCCATAATCAGACCTGAGCCGGGAGCATAACCCATAGTAGTGTCGACACTCTTACCCGCTTTAACAGCGGTGACACTAACTCCACTACCAAGGTGACAAACAATAAACTTTGCTTCCGAGGAAAGACCGAGCTTTTCTCTTTGTCGCACCACTGATGCAATCGATAATCCGTGGTAGCCAAAGCGGTAGAGGTCAAGCGCCTTGACGTCTGCCGGAGGCAAACTGTAGTTATGTGCCTGGGGAGATAAAGTACTATGAAAGGCACTATCTGAGACTGCCACCACCTTCACTTCTGGCAAGGCACTACGGAGAACTTTTAACTCCTTCAAAGTAGCCGGAATATGCAGCGGTGCCTGCGGCACCGCTGCCTGTAATTTTTCTAAATACTGGTCGTCGACCAAGCGATGAGCCGCAAAAAATGTCCCCGGGGCTACGATTCTAATTCCGACAGTTTCTATCTCACCTATTTCAGAGATAATTTTTTCATTGAGCGCGCGCTCAATGAAATCCAAAAGACTAACTTCGTATATTTGGCGACTCATCGTCTCACAACGATCGCTCGTACCATTGATACTAGTGCAAACCACTATACCGCCAGCATCATGCTCAATATGCGCGGAGAGACGAAGACTATCTCCTTCGTAAAGAGCGTACTTCTTCGAGGAAGAACCGGGATTGATTATGAGCGTGACTGCCATGACCAATTGGTGATGTCAATGGGATCGTCACCGTTTTCGATGATATAAGCTCGATGGGCGGTGAGTTTGGCTGACATCTTAGCCTTTAGTTCCGAGGCTTCTTGGCCAGAGATAAAACCAGTTTTTTCAGCGATATTAAAGGCTTCGATCGCGAGATTAAAGCGGTCGACTCGATTGCGCACCATCATGTCAAAGGCAGTCGTGGTGGAGCCAGATTCTTCATAACCATGCACATGAACCCGCTTTGAATCACAACCATAGTCAAAGAGGACCTGCTTGATAGTCTGCGGATAGCCGTGGAAGTTGACGATGATGGGCTTATCCTCAGTGAAGTAATCTTCAAAACTATGTGGCAAAACCCGACAAGCTGAATTACCAATACCGAGAGCCGACAGTGAGGTGATATTCACAAAGCGAACACGGAAAGCTGGTAATTCTTGGCGGAT
Organism: Minisyncoccia bacterium; assembly: GCA_041752435.1. Classification (GTDB taxonomy): domain Bacteria; phylum Patescibacteriota; class Minisyncoccia; order Phycocordibacterales; family UBA918; genus OLB19. The sequence continues at coordinate 5,294 of JBGSWM010000065.1, forward strand.
AATACTGACCGCAGCCAAAGCTTCTTGGGTCGGATAGTCACCGGCTGAGGCCATGACGAGGTGCGGGTCGGCGTCACTGGCAAACTCCCAAATCGACACCCCGTCACGCACATCCTTCTCCGCTTCGGCGGTAGTGCGCCAGATTGGTAACGGTCGCTTGGAACACACCAAGACATTTATTTCTCGCTCGGAAGCCATCATGGTCTTGAAGGTAGCTAGGGCTAAGTTGGCATCCGCTGGAAAATAGACATTGGTAAAACAACCTTGCCTTTGTAAGACATCGTCGATAAAGCCAGGGTTTTGGTGAGAGAAACCATTGTGCTCTTGGCGCCAAGCACCCGAGGTTAGGATGTAGTTGAGCGAACCTATCGGTCCACGCCAAGAAACCTCTCTCGCTACCTTGAGAAACTTAGCGTACTGGTCCACCATACTAGCGACAATCTGAATGAAGGCTTCATAGGAAGCAAAGACACCATGTCGACCGGTTAGGACATAGCCCTGGATGAGTCCCTGGAGACTATGCTCTGAGAGCATCTCAAGTACCCGACCGTCCCAAGCGAGATCCTTGTCCCACTCCTTATGCGGCCAAACAAAAGCTCGATCAGTGAATTCAAAAACTGGGTGTAGCTTATTGGAGTAGGTCTCGTCCGGCGAAAATAGGCGAACATTACGTTCGTTCGCGTTTAGCTTCATGGTATCGCGCAAAAACTCACCAATCTTCTCCATACTACTTACCTGGCCACAAATAGGGTCATCAAGGTTGCAGGTATTTGGCGTGGCGTAGTCAGACTGACTCGGTAGTGAGAGTGATCGGTAATGCGGCGCGCCACCGTGGGCCCGCGCGTTGTTACCCATGCGGCGGTGTTCGGCCGGAATCAGTGATTCTATCTCCGGATCAAACCGCTCACCATCAAACAGCTCATTGAAGCGGTAAGAGCGAAGCCACTCCTCAAGGAGACGAAACTCCTCCTCGTCATGCAAGGCGCCTTCAGCGATGACTTGGTGTGAGTAGTGATTGTCTTCGATTTTCTTGTCGCGAATTTGCTTGATACTGTGCCACCCCTTTGGTGAACGAAGGATAATCATCGGCCAGCGCGGATTCTTGGTGAGACTGCCTTCGCGTGCACAGTGTTGGGTAAAGCGAATATCCGCTACTGCCTCATCGACCGCTTCGATCATTGTCTGATGAACATCTTCTGCTTCGTAAGCATCCACAATAATAGGCCGGTAACCATAACCAGTGAAGAGTGTGGTCAACTCTTCGTCGCTCATCCGACCATAGAAAGTTGGACCAGAGATCTTGTAGCCATTAAGATGAAGAATCGGCAAAACGGCACCGTTTGTTGCTGGGTCAACTAGCTTACTCAAGTGCCAGGCAGTGGCGGTCGGCCCGGTCTCCGCTTCACCGTCACCAATCATACAAGTGACGATTAGTGATGGGTTATCGAGAATGGCTCCATAGGAAGTCGACAGTGCATAACCAAGCTCTCCACCCTCAAGGATGACGCCAGGGGCTTCGGGATTACTATGGCTTGGAAAACCATAAGGCCAGCTGAAGCGTCGCATGATCTCACCCATACCAGCCTTGGTGCGTGGTAGCTCGGGGTAAAACTTACTCAAAGATCCCTCGAGGAAGAGGTTGGACTGCACGGCTGGAAACCCATGCCCCGGCCCGAGCACAAACATCATATCCAAGTCATGCGCAATAATGGCGCGGTTGAGGTGAGCGTAAGCAAAGTTGATACCCGGACAAGTTCCCCAGTGTCCGAGGAGCCGCGGCTTAATATGCTCGGGCCTAAGTGGTTCGGCTAATAAAAAATTATCTCGTAAATAAATTTGTGCGGCTGATATGTAATCGGTCGCCCGGATGAACTTGGAAAGAGCTTGTGTCATACTCCACCATGATAGCAAATAACCACAAAACTAACTGCCGGTGACCTGTTCAAAACTAACCCCGACAAAAATTTTGGCCAAATTTTTGTCGGGGTTAGACTACCTAAGCACACGTTCTCACTTGCAAAAAAAAACGGTTGTTGTAGTCTAAATAAGCGACTAGCTCAGAGGCACCTGCCAATGAGACGACCCTAGGCGCTGTTCCCACCACCGCTCACCAAGGAGAGCACCATGTACCATCCCGTCGCCCCGGCCGCACGCGGCCGACCCGAGACCGATGTCAACATCAGCCGCGTGAACGTCGACACCCGGGCCAGTCCGACTGCCGGCACCGACATCGTCACGTCCAACTCCGGATCCGTCGGCACCTGACGCACCCATCCTCCCTTCACGGCGAGTCAACACACTAAAGTACTCGCCGGAACGGCGCACCCCCAGGTGCGCCTTTCTCTTTTATATATTTCTGTTTTCCTATTAAATATCCACTTACCGACACAGAGAACCCATTACCATATTTATATTACTCTTAACCAAAACCGGCAAAAACCCGAGGAAGGACCTCGGGACAGCTGTCCCGAGGTCCTTCCTCGGGTTTTTGCTTGCTCGGGGTTTTTATGTCATCTACACACTTGTCTCTTTCGTACTTTCAATTCTCCCTGCTATACTCTCCCCCATATGTCGACCACCAAAAAATATGCCGTTAAAAAATCTTCCGCTGGACTAGGTCTGTTTGCCACGGCTGATTTTAAAAAGCGCGAGCTCGTTATCGAATACACGGGCGAGCGGATTACCGAAGCCGAAGCCAACGAACGAGGTGGGAAATATCTATTTGAACTAAACGATGACTGGACCATCGACGGCAAGAGTCGCGCCAACACCGCCCGCTATCTCAACCACGCCTGTAAGCCAAACTGTGAACCAGAACTGAATGAAGACGAAACAAGAATTTTCATCTACGCCAAACGCGCGATTAAAGCCGGCGAAGAACTCACCTACAACTACGGCAAAATGTACTTCAATGATCTAATCAAAAAGGAGGGCTGCCGTTGCGCCACCTGTCAGCCACAATAAGTCTTCTACTCAATAACTTCACCAGCTTCTTCATCTTCACTAGGAGCGGGCTCGGTACCAGCCGTATCAGTCGTAGTCACATCTGCTTCACTATCTAAAACCTCTCCACTCATCATCGCTGATTCGGTAGTGACTGATAATTCATCGGTTGTCGTAGCGGTGCTTGAAGCTACTACCTCTTCGGTAGTACTGGCCATCTCTACCGGAGCAGTGACTGGGGCGGAAGTAGGTTGTCCAGAGGGAGCCATCGGTACGAGACCGCCGTTTGGAGCGCTGTTGGTATTTTGCACCGGCACCACCACCTTGACTGGGACGATATTGCCGTTCTTATCTTCCATCTGTGTTTCTTGGCCGGAAATGATACGCTCATTGCGATCAGAAATGACTGCCGCCGTATCAATTTGACCAGCGTCAGAAAGACCAATAAAGACTGAACCAACTAGCCCTAAGGTCAGTACCGACAAGGAAACATACAAACCACGACGGGAAGTTGCACTGGTTGGCAACCTAAGCCGCGTCGGCGCTTTACGTTCGACAACCTCACCAACTCTTGACTCTGACCTTGCCTCCTCATCAGTTGTAGTACTGGCGACCACGGTTTTCTTGGACGAAACCCGCTTACGAGGAGCTCGTTTAACTTTGGTTTCACCCTCAGTCGCCGCAGCGACTCGCCGACGCGGAGCGCGCTTTGGCTTCACATCTTCTTCAGTTGTTGATGTTTGCGCCCGAGGCATAGAACTATGGTCAATATTATATCATCCGTTATGCTAAACTGACATCATGTATATCCCAAGTTTAATCGTCGTCAGTGTCTTTGCTCTTTGCTTACTCATCCTCGTCACCTTGGTATTTCTAATCGCTCAATTCAAAGAAGATAATAGTATTATGGATATCGTCTATGGCCCGCTGTTTCTCTTTAGTGGTGGACTGGCGACTTGGCTCTTGTCCTCATATTCACTTCTTACCCTCACTATCCTCGGCGCTACCGCTCTCTGGTCGACCCGACTAAGCTGGCGTATCTACCGCAAAAATAAGGGTCACCCGGAAGATGCTCGCTACGCTAAGTGGCGCGAGGAGTGGTCTAAGCAGGGAAAAATATATTTTATTATTCGCAGCTATCTACAGATCAATCTCTTGCAAGGCTTAGTCATTACTATTGTCTCTACTCCACTACTGATTAGCCTCATGAATTCAGGGGCTAACTTTGAAAGTGAGCCGCTCTTAAGCTTTAGCTTACCGCTTGGTTTTTTGATTTATATTCTTGGTCTAAGTATCGAGAGCGTGGCCGACTACCAGCTAGATAGATTTATTGCCGGCAAGAAAGCCGGTACTGAGCCTGCCACTTTGATGACCAAAGGGCTATTTCGCTACAGTCGCCGGCCTAACTACTTTGGTGAAACTCTAGTCTGGTGGGGGTTAGCCATCATGGTCTTACCTCTGCCTTTTGGTTATTTAGCCCTCCTCAGTCCGCTAGCGATTACCTACACCGTGACCAAAATCACTGGACCGATGCTGGAAAAAATCTTTCTTGAACGCTACCCTGCCGAGTACAAAGAGTACATGAGACAAACGAGCTATTTCCTCCCGCTGCCACCCAAGGCTTAGGCCTGAATTTTAGAGTACTACAACCGAAAAACTATTTTCGGAGGGCGGGAACTTGGGGTGGTGGGCTAAGAAAATGGTTCTTCGGTTGTAGTCAGACCAGATAGATTGTGATTTCTGTTTACGATAATCAATTTTTATGGTACATTCCTTCTACCAATCGCTGCCAACATTGGTGACGCTGCGGCGTAAAACGGTGGCCCTCTGAGGCGAATTTTTATTTTTTAAGACCAAATTTTTTGTTGAAGCCATATAATAACGAGAGGCAAATAAAAACCAGAATTAACCACGCTATCCGCGCTAAAGAATTACGGGTGGTTGGGCCAGAAGGTGAAAACCTGGGTTTACTTACCTTGGCTGATGCTCTAGCGGCCGCCGAAGCGCGTAGTCTTGACCTGATTGAGATTTCGCCTAAAGCTAATCCCCCCGTCGCTAAGATTATGGACTTTGGTAAGTTCCGCTACCAAGCTGGGCGCAAAGCCAGTGAAATGAAGGCCAAGTCTCATGTCACTGAAACCAAGAGTGTTCAGGTAAAAATCGGTACTGGCGACCACGATCAGCAGCTAAAGGCCCGTCGAGCTGCCGAATGGCTAGAGGAAGGCCACCGGGTCAAGGTAGACCTCTTTCTCTGGGGTCGCTACAAGTATATGGAGCAGAACTTCCTCAAAGAACGGCTAGAACGCTTTTTGAAGATTATCCCGACCGAATACAAGGTGGCGGACGAAATTAAGCGTAGTCCCAAGGGTTTTACCATTACTCTAGAGCGCGTTCCGGGCACTAAAGCCACCATGACTGCCTCCAAGGGCGGGGCGAAGACGCCAGTAGTGGAGAAGGTCAAAAAGGCCGACGAAACCGCCACCAAATCAAAAAAGAAGAATCTCGACGACCTCCTTGAGGCTGGCATGGTCTAAGGCGGAAAAAGCTTTGACAGCCGAGGCCTTATACGCTATAGTTGCGACACTTCGGCTTCGGCTAGTAAAATATTATGAAGACAAACAAATCATTCACGAAGCGTATTAAGGTCACCAAGAACGGTAAGCTAGTGGCTCGTAAGCCTGGTCAAAACCACTTTAACGCCCGCCAAACTGGACAACAACGTCTACGTCGCAAGCGCACCCAAACCTTGACCCTTAGTAAGCGTATTACCCGCCGTTTTCTACCTAAGACTGGTGCGTAATTACTTTAAAAGTATTTCCTAAATAATTATCATATGGCACGTGTAAAAGGAGGAGTGATGGCGCAAAAGCGCCGCCGCAATATCCTCGACGAGGTAAAAGGCTATCGCCTACAACGATCAAAGAAAAAGCGAGTGGCTCGTGAGGCGATTTATCACGCCCAGCTCCATGCCTTTGCGCACCGCAAGGACAAGAAGAACGACTTCCGTCGCCTCTGGACCGTGCGTATCAACGCTGCTCTTATGAGTATGGGTCTTAAGTACAGCCGCTTCATCAAGCAGCTTAAGGACAAGAATATTGAACTAGACCGTAAGGTACTGGCTACTCTAGCCAAGGACCGACCAGAAGCCTTCGCCCGCGTCGTCGAGTCAGTCAAATAATCTAGGTTGATTGCCTAAGAATGACAGAAAAATCCCCTCACTAGGGGCTTTTTCTGTCTTCAAATGACGAAAGATCACGCTCTGAAAGACCATCCTTCGTTTGGGGTATAGATTGGTGTATTAGAGTTTTGCGGAAGCTGAAGGAGGCTAAGCCTCCTTCAAAACTAATTGACCAAGAATCACCCAATAGATCTCAGTTTCAATCTTATCATATATGATAAGATTGGAAATTCAATTTTTGTAAACGTTCCGCTGGACGGTCTTTCGGAGATTGGTTCTTTGGAGATTTTGTACCAGCTAAAAGTCGATTTCCACTTCTTGGTTTTCTTCCGGGGCGACGGCGTTGACATCCAGATAGTCGCGTAGGCGCTGGGTGAGGAATAGGGACGACCGCTCCTCCCCCATCGTCACGAAGACCTGCCTGGCTTTGTCGCTGCCTTTCGCCACGAGTTCAAGCAGCTGGTCACGGTCAGCGTGACCAGAGAAGCCTTGAATCATAGCTACTTCAGCTCGCACCTTTATCTTCTCACCATCAATCGTCACACTGGTAGCTCCGTCATACAAAATCCGACCAATACTACCAACTGACTGATAGCCAACCAGAAGCAAGGTGGTACTCTTATCATGTAGATAATCCTTTTCGTGGCGACGAATCCGCCCCCCATGACTCATGCCCGAGCCAGCAATGATAATCTTGGCTCCCTTCACGGCCTGGATGGCGTTCGATTCGGCCACCGTCGGGGTGAACTTTAGTCCGTTGAAAGAGAAAATATCATCACCCGCCTTAATCTGTTCCTGAATGTCAGGACGCAGGTAATGAGTATACTGACGGTATAAGTCAGTCACCGTGATCGCCAACGGTGAATCCAAGAAAACCGGAATGGGTGATATCTCACCCGTCTCTACTAGGTTGTTTATTTCATACAGCATCGCTTGCGTGCGCTCGAGGGAAAAGGCGGGAATAATCAAGGCTCCCTGCTTGCGCTCTGCCTCTTCGATATAATATTTTAAAAGAGCAGTACGCTCCGCTACTTGTTCATGCAAACGGTCGCCATAAACACTCTCCATCACCATATAATCATAGTCTTTCGGCACCACCGGGGCACCAAGAAGCGGCTGGGGCACATTGCCGATATCACCGGTAAAGACTATCTTCTTATCGCCACGAGTGAGATGAATCATACCCGACCCCAAAATATGGCCGGCGTCGGTATACCAAGCGGTAATATCATCCTGAAGGGTGATTTTTTCTTCGTATTCAACTGTGTGCCAGTTACTTAAGGCGGCACTGATGTCCGCTTCCTCATAGAGCAGCTCATAG
>JBGSWM010000066.1:0-4208 GCA_041752435.1 Minisyncoccia bacterium
GACTTTAACTTAATCACACCCAAGGAGCTGACTGACGTGGTTAAACGTTTAAATAATCGACCACGGAAACGGCTCAAATTCAAAAGTCCGAAGCAACTATTTATGAAGAAGTGAACTGTGCAATTAGAGTGCTAATCTAAGCGTGCAATATATAAGGCTCATGAGGACAGGGACGATATAAATTAAAAATCTGGGTCTAATTTTAGTATAAAAGAGAACCGCCTGACAGTGCAGGCGGCTTGATCGGGCAGGGGACAGAGGATAGGAATTCCGCGGTCACATGGGAATGACGCGCATTCCTATTCTTTGTGGGACAGGAACTTCTTCGAGGACAGTCTCGATGTCTTCAAGCCTGAACCCCTTCCAACCACTCCACTCACGATACTCTGGTCCACCGCCATGTTCACTCGTTTCCAGACCCCAGACGGATTCAAAGTTTTTCCGGACGACCTTTAGCCATTCTTGAGCCCTAGAAAGATCGCTACCGCCGTACTTTGCCTCGTCCCTGGAGTCTGTGACAGTACAGCCAGAATCAGCGTGGTAGCCCGCAGTACTTCCATCGGGCAAGACGTGCTTAATAATGTAGCCAGGCATAGTGCATCTCCTTAATGAACAAACTCAGGACATCCTGAGCTTAGGTGGTAGTAAACAACTTAGGCGGGGAATAGTCAACCTTAAGAAAAAAGGGGGTAAATTAAAATGAAAACAGCTCCGGCAAGGAAGACTACCGGAGTTGTCTTCGACTGCTGGAGCTGGGTGGATCAGTCCTGGCCGTGCTTGAGCTGCTGGATGGCGACAAGAACCGCGTCGTGACCCCAGGTGGCTTTTGCTCGTACCACGGCTGACCCCCAAACCTCGTCCAGGGAACGGCAGTACCTGTCTGCAATCCCAGTGAGATCCTCCTGCTGGGAGCGCCGGATTCGTTCCTGCATAAAGGGAGGAAATGCCGCCAGCAACTCCTGGGTATCGGGGTCAATCGCAGGTAAAGGACGGCGATATGCCTCCAGCCTGGCTTTGTAGGCGACTCGCAGGGAAATCTTTGCGGCGGCGACCCGCTGCTCGAGCGGAATGGGTCTGAGGTTCATTTTTTGGATTCTACTTTGAAGAACAGGCGAACATTATGACATATTTTATAAATAAAGCAATGTGGAGAGACTCGATTATATTCTGAAACACAGAACCTTCTGCTTATCTCGCTATTTGGCTGCCAAAGTAACAATCGCTATCTTGTTGACTCATCGGTTTAGCCATATAATTAAACGATGAAAACTATATTAGGAGTAATTCTGGGGATAGTGGTACTAGGAGGTATTTATTATTGGACAACCTATAACTCACTTATATCCACGAACGAGGCGGTGGACGGGCAATGGGCGCAAGTGGAGACACAATACCAAAGACGATTTGATCTGATTCCTAATCTCGTTGAGTCGGTCAAAGGGGTCATGGCTCAGGAGCAAGCCATCTTTAATGGTATTGCCGAAGCTCGTACACGCTACTCCGGTGCGGTCAGTGTCGATGACAAAGCCGCCGCCGCCACCGAGCTGGAAGGGGCACTGGCTCGTCTGTTAGTGATAATGGAAAATTACCCCCAACTGCAGTCAGCCGGAAATGTGCAGACCCTGATGGCACAGCTCGAGGGCACAGAGAATCGTATTAGTACTGAACGCAAACGCTACAATGATTTGGTCCGAGACTTTAATGTGAAGATTAAGCAGATACCAGCTAAGTGGATTGCTTCATCTTTAGGCTACACCGAGCGCAACTACTTTGACGCCGTTGAGGGATCAGACAGCGCTCCGGACGTTAACTTTGATAACTAATGAGACAGAAATACTGGCTGATACTTCCAGTTCTGTGTTTTCTCACCGCCTCACTAGTACTGGCCTATAGTTCTCCAGGACAACCAACTGGGTTTGTTAATGACTATGCTGACATCCTCACTCCCGAGCAAGAAGACTCGCTTGAGTCGAGACTGAATTCTTTGTCTATTAGCCAGGGTAGCGAGGTGGCGGTAGTGACGATTGCAAACCTGGGCGACGATACTATTGAGAACTTTGCCGTTAGTCTGTTTGCTGAGTGGGGGATTGGGAAAAAGGGTGAAGACAATGGACTACTACTTCTAGTGGCCGTGGAGGATAGGGAAGTGCGCATCGAGGTGGGTTACGGCTTAGAAGGTATTGTTACTGATGCTCAGTCATTCTGGATCATAAGAGACATCATTACCCCAGCTTTTAGGAATGGAGATTATTACACCGGAATATCCGGGGCCGTCGACAAATTAAGTGAAGCTATTGCCGGAACTACCATCTTGCCCAGCGTAGAAGAAAATCAAAGCACTGAGAGAGGGGAGTCGTCCGATTTATCACCTTTTATCGGTATCGCCCTGATTGCTTTGGCGGTGTTTTTGGGTAGTACAAAGTCCATTTGGCTCGGCGGAGTCATTGGCTTAGTGGCGGGTACCGTGGGCGGATTTATGTTTGGTGGTAGCCCTCAGGCCGCCCTTATCGCTGGTCTGATTTTAGGTTTTGTCGGTTTGATTTTTGACTTAGTTGTATCAAGAGGTGGCGGACCGGGCGGCAGTGGTACTAGCGGCGGGAGCAGAAGTGGTGGTGGGAGTAGCGGGGGCTTTGGTGGCTTTGGCGGCGGGAGTTCTGGTGGCGGAGGTGCGAGCGGACGCTGGTAGCGTAAATTAACTTAACTGGAGGCTGATTTTAATCTGAAAGTAAGAGACGGCGGCCTGAGTCGTCTATCTAATATGTGTGGTAAAATTTTTTAATTATGACTAAAAAGCAGCACGAGCAAAAGATGGTGATCTACCAGACTAAGTCGGGCGCTTTCGAGTTGCGTGGTGACCTAGAGAAAGAAACTGTCTGGGCAACACTTGACCAAATCGCAAATGTCTTTGGTCGTGATAAATCAGTAATCTCTCGCCACCTTAAAAATATTTTTCAGGAAGGTGAGTTGGTGCAAAAAGCAGTTGTTGCAAAAAATGCAACAACTGCAGCTGATGGGAAGGTATATCAAGTTGATTATTATAATCTAGACGTGATTATTTCTGTTGGTTATAGAGTTAACTCAAAGGTAGCCACTGAATTCCGACAATGGGCGACTAAGACGCTACGTGAACATATCACTAAAGGCTACACCATTAATCGTGCGCAAGTGACGAAAAACTACGATGCTTTTATGAGAGCTGTGGGCGATGTGCAAGCGCTGCTACCAGAACATGTCTCTCTAGATCCTAAGGCCGTCCTTGAGCTCATTAAGGAGTTTGCTGGCACCTGGGTCTCGCTCGATGCGTATGACAAAGAAACGCTCGAACTGAAGGGTGTAACTAAAAAGAAGGTGACGCTGGTCGGAGCCGAGCTGGCGGCAGCGATTGGTGATTTGAAGCGCGAACTCATGAAGAAGGGTGAGGCGACTGACATGTTTGCCAGTGAACGAAGTAAGGGGAGTATCGAAGGTATTGTTGGCAACGTGATGCAGTCATTCGGTGGCAAGGCTGTGTATCCAACAGCCGAAGAGAAAGCGGCTCACCTCCTATACTTTATGGTGAAGAATCATCCCTTTTCTGATGGTAACAAGCGATCGGGCGCATTTTCGTTCGTCTGGTTTTTGCGTAAGGTGAGAGTAAAGGGAGCGAAGAATATTAATCCCGCCGCTCTCACCGCTTTGACTCTGCTCATTGCCGAGAGCGCTCCGCAAAAGAAAGAACAGATGGTGGCGCTGGTGACACAGATGCTGCGATAACCGCAATGAGAATAGGTGGTACAAAATTAAAACCCCGGTCGGGGTTTTAATTTTGTACTCGAAGATAACCTCTCTATATACACTCTCTACTCTAAATTCTTCTTTTTAGTTAAAAATCGGTAAGGGAGCAGGAGCACCAGGACCATCAACAACTTAATCCCGAGGTCAGCCACCGCGAGAGATACCCAGAGCGGAAATTCGCGACCAATGCCGAGAAGTGGTACTACTTCTTGCGCCCAAGAATTACCGTCGGCCACGAGAGAAAAAGTGGTGGCCGAGAAAGCAATGCCAAAGAAAATAAACGTATCTACTACCGAACCAAGCGCCGACGAGAGAACCGGGGTCTGCCACCAAGACAAGTGTTGTAGGCGGAGAAAGACCTTCACGTCTAAAGTCTGCGCGATTAAAAAGGCGACTGCCGAAGCAACCGCGATGCGGAAAGTAGTAACGTCAAA
>JBGSWM010000067.1:0-6899 GCA_041752435.1 Minisyncoccia bacterium
ACACTGTAAGCAGTAAAAGTTAGTACATTCATATTATGGCAAATCGGCATGTTTCAAGAAGTATCGTTCTCCAGTCACTCTTTGAGTGGGATTTAAACGCGATTGAAAGGAAGGACGTGGGTGAAGTCTTAGATCGCAATATCGAAGAGTTTGCTCCCAACAAGACCGATAAGCCATTTATGGATAAACTCCTCGATGGAATTTTAAGTAAGCAGACTGAACTAGATTTAGTTATCACTAAAGCCGCTCCGGAGTGGCCTTTAGAGCGTATTTCACCAGTAGATAGAAACATCCTTCGTTTAGGTCTTTTTGAGCTGTTATTTTCAGATCGAAGTGAAGTTCCGGCTAAGGTAGCTATTAATGAAGCGATCGAACTAGCTAAGCAGTTTGGTGGAGATAATAGTAGCCGTTTCGTCAACGGTGTGCTTGGTGCTGTCTACAAAGAAATTGGTGAACCCGGTAAAGAGGAGACTAGCAAGCGCAAGAAGCGCGAGGTCCCTTATGACCAGATGCCAATTCAGCGCCTGGCTGGAGCAGTGGTTTATGCTGAAGCTGATGGTGAGATGTACCTAGCCTTAGTCCATGACATCTTTGGTCACTGGACACTGTCTAAGGGTAAGATAGAAGAGAATGAGACCGTCGAGGCCGGTGCTGTCCGTGAGCTCAAAGAAGAGATGGGCCTCGATGTCACTATCGAAGCCGAACTCGGTAAAAACGAGTATGTCGCCTCAAATCCCGAGCTCGGCAAGGTCCGTAAGCAGGTCCATTATTTCCTAGCCTCCGCCCCATACTCTGACATCGTCCTTGAGCAGAAAGGCGGTCTTGATGACGCTCGTTGGTTTAGAGTGGCCGAAATTCTAGATCTCAACTTTTATGAAGACATCCTACCGATTGTGACCAAGGCTGTCACCATGCTGGTTGGCAGAAGAAGCAAATAGTGCTAGGCTCAAGGCGTAAGAGGCTGTCTAAAGTCTCTAAAAGCCTACTAATTAAGTTAACTTTCCCTACCCATGTCAACTGACAATTCTGCCCTTAATGACAATCTCAAGGCGCTCGAAAAAATCCTGGGCGTTACTTTCAAGAACGATACAATGCTTCTAACCGCTGTGACTCATCGGTCTTACTTAAACGAGCATCGCGAAGCGACTTGGGAGCATAATGAGCGTCTAGAATTTCTGGGCGACGCGGTTTTGGAGCTGGTGGTGACTGACCATCTTTTTTCTGAATATCCCGCCAAGCCCGAAGGGGAGCTGACGGCCATCCGGGCAGCTCTCGTCAATACTGTCTCACTCTCGGCTGCTTCAGAAGCGCTCGGGGTCAACAAGTATCTCCTCATGTCTAAAGGTGAAGCTAAAGATGAAGGGAGAGCTCGGCAGTATATTTTAGCTAATGTTTTTGAAGCCTGTATTGGGGCCATTTACCTCGATCAAGGTTACGACATGGCCAAGCAGTTTATTGCTGAGCGGCTATTTAAAAATACACAAAAGATTGTTGAAGATCGACTCTGGCAAGACGCCAAGAGTCGCTTCCAAGAGCTGGCGCAAGAAAACGCCTCGATTACCCCGACTTATGAGACGGTCTCGCAAGAAGGCCCTGATCATGACCGTATTTTTACCGTGGGTGTCTTTCTCAGACGCGAGAAGGTAGCGGAAGGTAAAGGCCGCTCCAAGCAAGAAGCTGAGCAGGAAGCCGCCAAAGCGGCCGTACTCGCCAAAGGTTGGTAACTCTGAAAGCTTTTAGCCCTAAGGGTGCTAAAATATAGCTACTATGATGAAACATCTAAAAAGCCAAAGTGGCTTTACTCTGATAGAAATTATTGTGGTCGTGGCTATTATCGGAATTTTGGCTAGTGTAGCGGTGATTTCCTTCAATGAACCAAGACAGATGGCTCGAGACTCGACTCGGGCCAGTTCGCTGAAACAATTGCAAATAGCAATCGAGGCTTATAAAGATAAGTACGGATTATATCCAGATGCTGGCTGTGGATCAGCTGGTAAAAATGCTGTTCCAGTATCTCCTGGCCCTACCACTAATTATACTGATGATTGCGAGGAGTATATCCAAGGTTTGGTGCCAGAATTCATAGCCGCTTTACCCAAGGATCCTAATCAAGAATACGAACTTGATAAGGGTATGATTTATGTTGTTGATATAACCAGGACAATGTACAAGGCTGGTTTTTACGACACTGTCGAAAGAAACTTCATTACTTCTTATGATCAAGAATTTGCCATGTGTCCTTACCAAGTTACTTTAGCCATGAATCCAAATTCGCTGTGTATTGACCTTGATAATATAACAACTACCTATGCTGTATATTCCGCCGGAGCGGAAATTTGGTAGTTATGACTATGATACAATTGTATGATGGATGCCTTATTTATTACACCTGAAAAAAAATTTGGCTTTACTCTCATTGAAATTCTGGTCGTGTTGGCTATTATTGGTCTTTTAGCTACGGGGATATTTGTCAGCGTTGGCGAGTCTTCTGCGACTGGTCGCGACGCCAAACGACAAGCCGACTTAAAAAATCTACAGACAGCGATAGAATCCTATAAAATTGATAATGGACGCTATCCTGAGGGTTGTAATGGGGCTAATCAGTGGGCGGGGCAGTTGGGAACTGATTTTGAATGTAATAGCGGAGTTTCTCCTTATGATACCTACGCCGGTACAGGTCAGTACATAATGGGACTTTCTCCAGAATACATTGCCGTGCTGCCCATTGATCCTAAGTTGACTAGTGGTCGTACGGACGTCGGTTATGTCTACCGTACCAACACCGATGGCTCTGTCTATAAAATAATGGCGATGAATACGGTGGAGGCGGATGAATTAATAAGTGCTAACAGTCTGGTTTCATACACTCATCCATTAAAGAGTTGTCATCAAGAAGTGCGTTTTAATGCAGACGGTACTTATTCTAGTCAGCCAAATAATTCTTTTTGTCATCGAGTTGACTTTGATAACAATAGTGCCTGGGAGCCAACAGAACATTGTGAATTTGATGATCCTAGATTCCAATCATCATATGGGTTATGGGGAGGCTTTGCGAATCTTAACGGAACTCTTATATTTCCATTTCAAAATAACAATAACAACAGAACTCCCCTTAAAGAAACAGTCTCTGTAATATGTCAATAAAAAAACACCACAAGGCCTTTACCCTCATCGAGCTCCTCGTCACTATTTCTATCATTGCTCTTTTGTCCACCATTGTGTTTGCTGGGTTTGACGAAGCACGCAAACAAGCTCGGGATAAAACAAGAATGACTTCACTCAAGGAACTGCAGCTAGCGATTGAACAATACCGGGCCCAGACTGGGCGTTATCCCGCTGCCGGATGTGGCGCTGGTCAAACAAGAGTATCTCCAGGACCTAAAACAGATAATTTTACTGTAACTTGCGATTTATATATTACTGGTTTAGTGCCTGATTACATCTCAGCTTTACCGAAAGATCCAAATCAAGAATATGATACTAATAAAGGTATATATTATAATGTTGACAACGATGGTACAGTCTACAAAGTCGGTTTTCTCAATACTGTCGAAAGTCTCTTTATTACCTCGTACGATGATGATTTTGCAAGGTGCCCAAGTGATCCGGGTGCTGGTCCTTGTGACAATCTAAATAGTATTGCCTCCACCTACGCCGTGTATAGTCAGGGGGCGGAAGATTGGTAGTACCTGTTATAGTAGTGTGTAATGTACCTCAAGGAACTTTCGATTAATGGTTTTAAATCTTTCGCCAAAAAAAGCGAGCTCGCTTTTACTGCGCCCATCACTGCTATCGTCGGGCCCAATGGTTCGGGTAAGAGTAACGTCGCGGAGTCTTTTCGCTTTGTGCTCGGGGAGCAGTCAGTTAAGTCGATGCGGGGTAAGCGCGGCGAGGATCTAATCTGGGGCGGTTCTGAATCGGCTGGCCGGGGTAATCGCGCTAGTGTCGTCGTGACGCTTGATAACACGCAGAAAGTTTTCCCGATTGATTTTGCCGAGATTGTGATTGAGCGGGTGGTGCATCGTGACGGGCAAAATGAATATATCCTCAATGGTTCACAAGTTCGACTAAAGGACATTCAGGAACTCTTGGCTTCGGCCAATATCGGTTCAACTGGGCATCATATTATTTCTCAGGGAGAGGCCGACCGCATTTTGACTGCTGGGGCAAAGGAGCGGCGCGAGATGATCGAGGACGCTCTTGGACTCAAGATCTACCAATACAAGAAGCAGGAAGCTGAGCGCAAGTTCTTAAAGACCCTCGAGAATGTCGCTCAGGTTGAGTCTTTACGTCGCGAAGCAGCACCGCACCTGAAGTATCTCGAGAAGCAGATCCAGAAGATTGAAAAGTCACTTCAGGTTCAGTCGGAATTAAAGCTGGCCTATGCCGAATATTTGAAACGTGAAGATGCTTATATTGCCGTAAACTTCGACCGCCTAACTGCTGAAAGACGAACACCCGAAGCAGAGCTAGAGAAAGTGAAGGAGGCGCTTAAGGCGGCTAAAGAGGCCCTGCGGGCATCGGAGACTAAGGCTGATTCCAGTGAGGTCATCGGCGCCCAAGAGAAGCTCGCTGAGGCAGTAAAGGAGCGACAGCAAGCGGAGCGTGAAGAGAGTAAGTGTGAGGGGCAGATAGCGCTCTTGGTGCGTCGTATCGAGGAACATGAGAAGCGGGCTAAGCAGGTAGAGGGTAAAGCCATTCCGTATCAAGAGATGA
Organism: Minisyncoccia bacterium; assembly: GCA_041752435.1. Lineage (GTDB taxonomy): Bacteria > Patescibacteriota > Minisyncoccia > Phycocordibacterales > UBA918 > OLB19. The sequence continues at coordinate 4,717 of JBGSWM010000067.1, forward strand.
AGGAATTGATTAGTGGGCTCGAGCAGCAGGTCGAGAAGGCTATCACGAGGAACGACGCCACTCAGCTGGAGCGAACATTGACCGACATCATTCACCGTTTGAAATTATTTTTAAAACGTTCCGAAGGGGAGGTCGACGATACTTCTGCTTTTGACCGCGAGGAACAAAAGCGACTGGAGGGCGAACTCAAGACTTTAACTAAGCGAGTTGAGGAAGCGGTGGCGGCTGAAACGACTGCTCGCCAAGCATATGAAACTATCGAAAAGGATCGCAATCAAAAAGCGACTGACGGTCGCGAAGCGGAGCGAACGGTTTTTCGTTTAGTGGGTGAGGAGCGGGAGCTTGAGAATAAGCTAGAGCGAATCGATCGCGAGTTGTCTGTGCTCGAGCGTGATCGTCTAGAATTTAAAGATGAACTACAAGAAGCGGTGGCCCTTCTGGGGCGTGCGGCGGCTGATTATTATACTTTTGTGGTCAAGACTGAAGCCGGGACGGCTATCTCTGAAGAGGGGATTATAAATGAAGCCAGAGAGGTGCAAAGGCAGCGTCGACACGCTCTCGAGAAGCTCAAGATTAGACTGGAAGAGCTCGGTCTCGGCGCGACGGATGATGTCCAAAAAGAATACAAGGAAGCCAAAGAGCGTGATGAGTTTCTCGCTCACGAGCTTGAAGACCTGACCCAGTCGATTGCCAAGTTGCGTGAACTCATCACTGAGCTTGAGGCCAAGCTAGATCAGCAATTTGCCGAAGGTATTTTGAAAATATCCGATGAGTTCAAGCGTTTCTTTACATTAATGTTCGGTGGCGGGGAAGCGGAGTTGGTACGGGTTGAAACCAAAGTAGACGAGGCGGAAGGAGAAGACGAACCAAAGAGCGAAAACTTCTTTAAGCCGAAGAGCAGCAAGGATGGGGTAGAGTTGTCGGTCAAGCTGCCTAACAAGCGCGTGAAGGGGCTTGAGATGCTCTCGGGCGGTGAGAGGGCTCTGACCTCGATTGCCCTTATCTTTGCCATGAGTCAGGTTAATCCACCACCGTTTATTATCCTTGATGAGACCGATGCGGCCCTCGATGAGGCCAACAGTCGTCGTTATGGCGATATGATCGAGGCGCTGGCTAAGAAATCCCAGCTTATCCTTATTACGCACAACCGCGAGACCATGAGCCGCGCTGGTATCCTCTACGGCGTCACCATGGGTGGTGATGGTATCTCCAAGCTCCTGTCAGTGAAGCTTGATGACGCAGTCGCTGTGGCAAAATAAAGTGAGCAAACGAGTAGCGAAGCTACGACTATTGCGAACTTTGTCAGTCGCTTAGCTGAGCCGCGACCCCACAGGGAGCTGTCAGCTTAGCGAGCTGCAGGTTTCGATACTTACCACTCTCTGTATGTGACATTTTAGTGATGTGGATTTTTGCTTAAGCAGACACAATATCAGTTTCGACCTCGCAAGGAGAAAATGATATATGTGGTCCGCCAAGGTGCTCGATATCTTGCTAGTTTATATATTCACAAATCGTTCCCGATTTGCCCCTGTTCCCTAAAGGACCGTCCTTTGCTAAGGACGGTCCTTTGTAAAGAAGGTGAAGTTTGTTGGCAAAATAGTAACCATCTGCTATGCTGCCATACAGCTGCGAACGTCTCTGGGTTAGAGTGGTAGGTGGGTGCTAACGTCCGCTAATGCCTGAAGAGGTTATGGGTGGAGTCGAGACAGTAACTCTTCTTGCAAGGGTTTACCAAAGTAGACGAAGCCTGAATGAAGCTAAGGTTCTCAGTACGTGTAGCTACTATTGGTATCGAAGCTTCATGCACGGCACACTATTCCATCAAGTGGTGACCCCCGGTAGTACTTGTGGAAATGGCGTGCGAGTTGACGTGCGGTAACAGCTAGGGATGTGGGTAATTAATCATTCCTACAAGATCCCGGGGCGCCTGAAACATGGCGCCTCTTCTTTTTATTTATTATTTCCATATCCGACCCCCCCTCTATCAATCATTGATGATTGATAGAGGGGTAGAGAGCAATCAGTTTTTTGTCTCAGAGAGATACTATAGAGATGAAATAAAAATTTGTTTGCCGGAGCAACCTGCTTTTATCTATCATGCGAGATATAATTTACTCAGTGATTACTCAGTGACCAAACTTAAACCAAACTCATTAATCTCATTCTATCATTGATGATAGATA
>JBGSWM010000068.1:0-6774 GCA_041752435.1 Minisyncoccia bacterium
CTCCGAACTAGAGGATTCTGAGCACAGCGATATTGATGCTGACGAGGAACGCATCATCCATGGTGCCCTTCAGTTCTCTCACACTACAGTGCGCGAAGTGATGACACCAAAAGAAAAAGTGGTTTCATTTGAAGAGAACGAACGAATGACCGATGACTTCATTGCCAAACTTGGCGAGTCTTCATACTCGCGTTATCCGGTCTATAGTGGCAACCCAGAAAATATCGTCGGCATTCTCTTTGCCCGAGAACTTCTCCAGGAAGAAATGGAAACTGCCATCTGCGATACTGAAGTCGCTTTTGAGCGATCATTTCTTAAGGTTAAGCCCGATGAAAAATTGGATGTGGTCCTAGGGCGCATGCTCAAGCGTTACCAACATCTTGGTGTAGTGATGAGTAAAAATGATCAGTTTTTAGGCGTCATCAGCTTAGAAGATATTATTGAGGAAATTATTCAGTCTGAGATTGAAGACGAAGATGAGCGCTAACCTGCCACCCTATATAACTCTCGAAAAAAAAGTGGGACAAACTCCGCTCGAGGTTCTTGAGTATTGGCGCAAAGAGAACAACCTAAGCCCCGATCTACCCCTAGCCTATGCCGGCCGCTTGGACCCAATGGCTTCAGGCAAACTACTTATCCTGATCGGTGATACCTGCAAAGTACAGGAGCAGTATCACAATCTCGATAAAGCTTATACTTTTGCAGTTGTCTTTGGCTTAAAGTCTGACTCCGGTGATGTGCTTGGTATTACTAAGGAAGGGGCCACCATCGCTATTAGCGAAGCTAAGTTGCAGGAAGTTCTAAAGAATTTAATCGGTGAAATATCTCTTCCCTTCCCGATCTTTTCGTCTCGTACCGTTAAAGGCAAACCCCTTCATACCTGGGCGGTAGAAGGACGCTTAGCGGAAATTTCTATACCCGTCAAATCGTCAAAGATTTATCAACTGAGTCTCATTAAAATTTATTTTCTTGAGCGGCAAAATTTGATCGAGCAAGTTAAAAGTAAAATCGCTCAGTTACCAAAAGTAACTGACCCGCGCAAGGCACTCGGTAATGATTTTAGACGACCGGAAGTCCTTAGTTCATGGGACACTATAGTTGCCGTTGGAACACCTAGTGATCAATTTATGATTGCCGAACTAGAGTGCACGGCTTCAAGTGGCACGTATATGCGCAGCTTAGCTGAGGAAATTGCTAAGCGCTTAGATACTGTTGGGCTAGCCTTTAGCATTCATCGTAGGACCATTGGTCGCTTTAATGAATCTGGGAAGACTTGGTCTCTGCAGTTCTAGCGCTAGGACTTAGTCTTCAATTCTTCAATCTTCTTGAGATAAGCATCGACAGCTAGAACATATTCGGCGTGACTCCAAATTAAAGGCGCGGTGGAGAGATGTTCTCGCGTATGCGGATGCATCTGCTCAGCCAAGACCCCGCCACTTCTGGCATGGGAAGCTGTCCATTCGAGCAGTTCTAGAGCCGGCTTTAGATCTTTCAAGGCTTTGGCTCGTCTAATAAATAACTGGGCCATAAAGAGGGTCGTGATCACCCAAGGATTTGGTGTTCCGGCGTCCTGCATGCGGTAGTAGGCATCATTTTCATAGCGGACATAGCCTTTACTGTCGGCCTGTACTTGGAGATTTTTGTCGACAGTCTTCTTGCCTAGGGTTATCAATTCATCATCAGCATCAAGCACCCCGAAGAGTACCGGACCATAGAGACTGCTAGTGTCGATCGTTTTGTCGTAGGTCAACTCACCATCTTCGTCATGTAAAACATGCTTCACAAACATCCCGAGCTCCTTATCAAAAAGGACACTGACAATGGCCGACTGCATTCTCTGCGCGACCGCCTGATAGGTTCTAGCATCATCATCCTTGCCGAGCATCATGGCAAAGCGTGAAGCGGCCATAAGTCCGCCATAGACGGCCGATGCCGTATAGGTAGAGGTACCATACTTCTCTTCCCAGAGATCGTAAGACGCCTGAGGCAGACCAGTCACCGTCTCGATATAGTCACACATAAAGCGAGCCGCCGGTTCGATAAATGGATTATAAAGAGATTCAATAAACTCCAGATCTCGGCACTTTTCATAATGAAGCCAAAGATTGAAAATGACCGCGGCGGTCTCATCTTCTTGAATTGGCAAGCGAGGCTGACCTTGCTGCAGCCACGGATGCCAAGAGCTACCAAGAACACCATCGGTGCGATACTTGTGCATTAAGTAGCCGCCTGGCTCAGCACACTTGGCCATAAACTCATAAAAGCGACGACTGACATCATGATAGCCAGCCACATCCAGGGCCTGTGATACGGTCGCCGCATCGCGCGGCCAGACGTAGCTGTAAGTGTCTCGCCCATGATGAAGCATGTCGGTGTCACTTGAAGCAATGATGCCGCCATGATTATCAGCATGAACGCGCATGGTCACGAGTGAGCGGTTGTAGAGAGTGCGCAAAGCCGGCGGCAACAGACTAAGATCTCGAGCCTCCTTCTCTAGCCAAGCTTCCCAGTATGACTCAATGCCAGAAATCAAACGTAGTGGTTGCTCTTCTAGCACATAGTCGTCCAAAGTATGAACCTTGGGGATGGAATCACCGCAAACAATCCAGTAATCAATGTTGGCTGTTTCGGACGGTCCTAAGGTGGCTTTAAGGCCAATCACTGAGTCGACCGATCCGTGCTCAATTGGGTTTCTTTCCAAGATACCATCGCTAGCATCTAGATAGGTTCCTTCCTTTCCCTCTATACCAAAAAGACCAATATTAAAATCTTTAAATTGAGTACCATTTATTCTGGCATTGATCAAAAAAGCGTAAGCGCCCTTATAGTGAACAATCGCCTTCACGCGCGGATCAAAGAAAGCGGTATCGCCACGCCTAGATTCGGAAATGCGAAACTGTTGCGCTAAAAATACTTTTGTTTCCCTTTCCCGATCACTTAAGTTTGACAACACAAATGTCCTCACAAAAACATCCTGCTCGTTGTGAACGGCATCTTTACTAGTCAGCTTGATACCCAACCTCTCATGCACCGCCTGCATAGTACCAACGGTAGTTTTGTCATCAGCCCCGATAGTGACCGACCACTCAGGAGAATCTAACCAAGCCATTTCATTATCCACAAAAACGCCAATCCGATGAACGAAGCTGCCACTAGCGCCACTAACGTGATTGGGTTCACCCACAAACGGAAAATACAAATCGCGCACCTGACCACGATAGTCAAGTCCAACGAGCAGACTTCCGTTTCCTAGAGTGACAGCCCGAGCCATGTTTAGATTTTATACAGCTTTAGGTACTTAGCGACAACAACTTTTGCACCGGCTTGAGTTTTAGTTTTGCGTAATTCATCTGCACAAACCTGATCACCCAAGACTGTCTCTACCCAGACAGCAAAGTCGTGCCTGTCCTTGGCCACATGGTGAGAGTAGATGAGCTTATCCATACTGGACAGTGCCGTATGTAGAGCTAGTAAACTATTTAAAATTTGTCCGTCCTTCACCCAAAAAGCTTTTGCGTTGTCGGCATAGACCAAGGGCTTAAGGGTACTTTTAGTGACCGCTTTTTTTACAGCGGAACTCTTTGTTGCTTTAGCAACTTTTTTGACCGCCGGTTTCTTTGCGACTTTTTTTACCGCCGCGACTTTTTTAGTAGATGTTGGCATAGAACTATATTTTAAGAACTAATCTTCGGAACTAATCTTTTTGGGATCGGAATAATCGCGACCAAGGTATTTTTTGCCACAAAGTTTTGCTAAAAGCTAATACTTTCTGCCAAACATTTGGCTCAGTATTGACCGTCAGTGACTGATGTACTGACAGCAAATCTTCTGCCTCGACATTCCTATCTACCAAAACCTTCTCCTCCTGTTCATCTCTAACCCGCACCTTTTCTTCCTCTAGCTTAAGCGCGTGATTTACTCTTAATTGTAAATCACTTAAGGCATTCATGAAAGCGATATACGCATCATATGGGGATTGATAGGGACTGAAGTAAGCATGAACATCGCCATCGTTTGACCACTTAGTACACATATAATAGAAGTGGTCAGAGGTCTGCAGCTTGCGCCAAGTTTCAAGCAGATTTTTATTTTTAGTTTGGAGAACCTTCTCCTCCATACCATAAATGGTCCCTATCGCGTCACGCTGTATTTCGTTACCTGTCCAAGCAGTTAGATCACGGTCTGTGTCTGCCCAAGTCAGAACGTCTGGTACATCTATCTCCCCTACTGAATCATAGCTCAAGACTGTCTCTGACGGTGTCTTAAAGGTGGTGTCGGGATGATTGGTCAAAATACCCGGCAGCGCGCGGAGAAAATTAAAAATCCCAGTATCTTCCCACTGATGCTCTCCGAAAGTCTCATAGTCCATGAAGAGGTTGATGGTCTGCCCGTTGCCATGATGAGAATGAATCCAATCAGCGTAAGTCTCAGCCGACAAGGGCCAACTCTCCCAGGCTTTGTTACCAAAGCGAAAGGCCACATCGTCAGACAACTTGTAGTTTTTGAGTAAGACTTTTATCTTTTTTCTTCCTGGTGGATGATACAAGAAATTAGGACTGCGCCAACCTAGGTACTTGTCCCAACCCTCAGCCATAATACCTAGATAACCATTATCTTCACACCAGCCGGCTAAGTCATTACGGTATGACAATTCAGTATTACGGAAAATTCGCGGTTTGACGCCAAACAGTTTTTTAATTTTTTTCTCATGCTGCTTAACTTGTCGCTCAAACTCCGGAACGGAATAAAAGAAAGCGAGTGAGTGATGGTAGGTATCAGCCAGTATCTCGACCCGTCCACTAGCGACCAGTTTTTGGAAAGATTTGAGGACGTCTGGAGCGTAGAGTTCGAACTGATCCAATACTGTACCGGAAAAGGATAAGGCGAAACGAAACTCCGGGTGTGTGTCGAGCAGTTCTTGCAAGATAGCATTCGTAGGACGATAGGACTTGTTGGCCACCTTATCAATAATCCGTCGATTGTTAAGATCGGTTTCAGATGAGTCATTAAAATACTCGGTGTCATTACCAATATCAAAAACTCGATATTTCTTAATTCGAAATGGTTTATGGACGTGAAAATAGGGACAGACGGTAAGCATAGCTATGGTGTGAGATATTGTAACAGAGTCCGATAAAGATTATACATCTTAGTGGCCGCCTCCTTCCAAGACAAGCGGTTGAGGTCTCTTTTTCCTTCATTAACAATTTGCTGACGCATGACGGGGTAACGAATAGCTGCCAAGATCTGATTGGCCATTTCTTCAGTATCCCAAAAATCAACCTTCAGGGCATGGGTCAAGACCTCACCGACACCAGACTGTTTAGAGATTAATGAGGGTGTACCATGCTGCAAAGCCTCAAGTGGTACTAAGCCAAAAGGTTCTGATACCGAAGGCATCACTACCAAATCGGCGCTTTGATACATTCGATCACGCTCCTCTTCCCATAAAGCGCCAGCAAAAATGACGTGCTTGGAGAGACCCATGGCTCCAACTTGGGCAATTATTTGATTAGTCATATCCCCCCAACCAGAAATGACAAAGACAACGTTGGGGTCAACATCAACGACACGCCGCGCCGCCGTAATAAAATAGTCCACCCCTTTTTGAATGGTGATTCGGCCATGATAAAGAATAATTTTCTTTCCTTCAGCCTTTAGACCAGCCAAGGTCGGTTCATGGCGAGGCGGTTCGTAAGTATCACAACCATTATGAACGACCACGACTTTAGTCGGATCAATACCGTGCTTATTTATAATAATGTCTCTGGTCCAAGAGCTCACTGCTACCACCTTATCGGCGGCCAAAAAAGCTTCGCGTTCTATTTTGAAAATACCCGGATCAACGTTTTCACTGGCCGCTTGATCAAAAGAGGTGGCATGAACATGAAGAATGAGAGGCTTACCCGTCGCCACCTTTGCCGCTACCCCAGCTAAGTATGAAGTCCAGTCATGGGCATGGATGATATCAAACTCTTCCTCAAGTGCGATCAGGGAGGCTTGATGAGCAAAACGATGCGCTTCTTCGATAATCGTGCGGGCTTTAATTATCGGCTTACCGGTAGAGTCAAAACCCTCTTGGGCATAAATTAAACTTTCGGCTGATTGATAGGGTTTAAGGTATGAAGAGACCGGTCTAACTTTTATACTTCTACTTTTGTCAGCAAAAACAAACCGTGGTGTTCCGATAGTATCTTGACTATGCGGTAAAACAAAAACAACTTCCACACCAGTTTGTGAAAGTTCGCGAGTGAGACCAAAACAGGCTACACCAAGACCACCATTCCTGGATGGTGGAAAGTCCCAGCCAAAGGTAAGAATTTTCATGAAATAACACCACCTCTTTGGGTCGTCGAGGCGCAATCTAATGATAACACAACCAAGCAATCCCCGAGCAGTGACTGAATGTTGATAGTTCTGATACCTAATTACCGTGTACTGACCAGTCGGTAGCAAATTTGACGATTGGTCTTTAATCTGCTATTCTTCTCGCACTATGTCACAAGATTTATTGATAAAACTCGTCTCAGCTGGAGACAAAAAAGGTGTCGGTAAAGGTCATGTTTACTACACTCGTTACAATAACAAGTCAAAAAAGGACCCGAGTAAGAAGTACGAGACCAAGAAGTTTAACCCAATTTCCAAGACTCACACCGTCTACAAGCAGAAGAAGTAACAAAAACACCCCTTGCGGGGTGTTTTTGTTACTTCTAAAACCCTGGGCTAAAGCTGGTAATTCTAAGGAAAATCCAAATCTTATCATATATGATAAGA
>JBGSWM010000069.1:0-12214 GCA_041752435.1 Minisyncoccia bacterium
AAATGTGTGGTCGCGGGGAAGATATTTCCTCGTTCATGACCGCTAATATTTCCGTTCTAGCTTGTTTGGCTTTCTCTAAGGCCTCAGCGAGAATGCTGAGGGGAATACCATCAACCTTCACATCCATTTGAATAGCGGTAATACCAATACTGGTACCAGCGACCTTAAAGTCCATGTCACCAAACTCGTCCTCTGGTCCCTGGATGTCTGTTAGTAGTCGATAGCTGTCTTCATAGATCATGACGCCCGACGCTATACCGGCGACCGGTCGCGTGATCGGTACTCCCCCATCCATCAGTGCCAAAGAAGAAGCACAAACCGAACCCATTGAACTTGAACCATTGCTCGACATGGTTTCAGAAACTAAACGAATCGTATACGGAAATTTTTCTTTCTCAGGGATAACTGGCCAAAGCGCTTTCTCGGCCAAAGCGCCATGTCCAATCATGCGTCGGTTGAAGCCACCGACCCGGCCCGTTTCACCCACCGAAAAAGGCGGGAAATTATAATGATGCATAAAACGCTTCTTCACGTCACGCTCTTCCATGGTATCAATCATCTGCGCCGCTTCAGGTCCGCCTAAGGTGAGAGCGGAGAAGATGCGCGTTCCGCCCCGGTAGAAAATACCCGAACCATGAAGAACTGGGGAAAGGCCACCAGCTTGGGCATAGAGGTTGCGGACGGTGTCAAAGTCTCGGCCGTCGGCTCTTTGCTGGTCTATGACTGCCCCCCGGTGTAACTCGAGATCCACCTGTTCCTCAAAGTAAGAAGCGGCAACTTTACCATCAAACGGCTCTGCCAAAGTGGCAATGGCGGCTAAGAATTCATCCTTCAACTCATAGATGTGGTCTTTCCCAGCACGTTTGGAAAAGAGAGTGCTGGTCAATTTCTCGGCAAAATTAGTTTTAAAGTATTCAGCCAGTCCAGCTGGTAGCGCGCTGTCATTTAAAGTCCGTTTTGGCTTACCGATTTCACCAACAATGTCAGATTGGAAAGACTCTAGTTGGGCATGCAATCTGGTGGCCTCAGAGAGGAGGTTGTTAATAGTTTCTTCGGATACCTCAAAGGCGGCGGTCTCGATCATGTTTATTTTGCCAGCCTTGCCGCAAGCCAAGACTTCAACTGCCAAACTATGATCCGCTCGCTCTTTGTAGGTGGGGTTAACAAGCGTGTTTCCGCTGGTTTTGTCTACCCCTAAACGAACCGCTGCGACTGGACCGTGCCAGGGAATATCCGACACCGACAGCGCTAGCGAGGCACCAATGACACTCAGAACATCAGGATCATCTTCGCCAATAGAGAGAACGGTCACCACTACTTGGATATCAGTGCGCAGCTTGTGGTTAAAGAGGGGTCGAATAGTTCGGTCGACAATTCGTGCTGATAAAACCGCCTCATCACTCGGCCTCCCCTCTCGACGCACGAAGCGGCTACCAAGGATCTCACCAGCGGCATAAAATTTTTCTTCAAACTCAACTGACAAGGGAAAATATGATAGTCCAGAATTTTCTTTGCTGCCCATGACAGCGGTGACCAGAATAACGGTCTCCCCGTAAGTCAGAAGGACCGACCCGTTAGCTTGTTCGGCCAGGTCATTAAATTCTGCGGTTAACGTCTTGCTACCAAAAGTGGTGGTGTAGATTTTTCGTTTCATATTTTCTCGTGGATGAAGAAGTCTAGTCAGTACTTGAAGTGATAATTTTCTTCGGGTGACGGCGAGGAGAGTTTTTCCCCGCGTTTCGTCTAGCAGGTTTAAAACCGAGCAAATATTCCTGAGGGTTTTCGTCTAAGTCGATAAAGTCATCCACCACCTCGCGCAGTCTTGATGAGGCTGAGCGACCGAAGGTAATCACTTCTACCTGACAGCCCTGGCTTTTGACATATTCAACCAAAGGAATAAAGTCACCGTCGCCAGTCGCGAGCACGATGGCGTCAACTTTATGAGCCAGCTTAATAGCGTCGATAGCCAGACCAACGTCCCAGTCAGCTTTTTTTGCTCCCCCGTAGAAAATTTGCAGGTCTTTAGTTTTTATTTCGATGCCAACTTTCTCGAGCGCTTCAAAGAAGGGAGCTTCTTCCCCACTCTCGGTATTTACCACATAAGAGAGAGCCCTGATCAATTTGCGGTTACCGAGGGCTGCTTTGACTACGGCCGCAAAGTTGACCTTAGATTTGTAAAGATTTTTGGCACTATGGTAAAGATTTTGCGTGTCAATTAAAACAGCGACACGCTGCTCCGGATGGCGGATGATAGACATATAAAAAATTTAAATTGTGTTTATAAAAAACTCTTCTCTTTTAACTATACCGTGAAAAAGAAAAATGCTCCAGATGGAGCATTTTTCTTAACGCTTAAGCCCGAGCTTCTTAATGAGGGCCTGGTATGACTTCTCATTCTTCTTCTCGAGATATTGCAGATGCTTGCGACGATCGGCTACCATCTGTAAGAGACCTCGTCGAGAGTGAAAGTCTTTCTTATGCTTACGCAAATGAGTAGAAAGTTCTTCAATCTGTCTGGTCAGTAGCGCTACCTGTGCTTCAGGTGAACCAGTGTCACTATCGTGGCGACTAGTATCCTTAAGGACATTTTCTTTTACTCGTTTTGTTAACATATATATGTATAGCGGCTGTTCCCTATATTAGATACGCACCGAGGTGCAAATAAGTAGAGCCAAGAATTAACCGCGAAGGTTGTATAGACTATAGCATAAAAATACCAAAAAGGCAAGTCAGACTGCGGGTTCCAGAGTTTGTCAAATAAAGAGGAGTAACCAACGTTGTATACTAAGGATTGTGGAATTAGCTCAGCTTAAAAAGCAGTTTATTTTGTACCTCGAGACTGAGTTGGGTCGCCGTCCCAAAACGGTTGAAAATTATAATCGTTATTTAGAAAGGTTCTTGGCTTTTACCCAGCTTAGGCAGAGAGAGGCGTTAACCGAGGAAGTGATTTTGGATTTCCGTCACTATTTAAAGCAGCAGCCAGGAAAGAAAATTGGGAGTAAGACTGCCCCGATGGAGGACAAAACACAGAATTATCATTTGATTGCTTTACGGTCGTTTCTAAAATTTTTACGTTATCGCGGCTTTGAAACTGTGTCCCTCGAGTGCGTCCCCCTTACGAAGTCCAAGACCGCTGACTTTAGTTTACTGTCAAAAGATGAGTTGGAGCGACTCCTTCTGACCCCGATCCAGACCAGCTTGGTGGGTAAAAGAGATTTAGCCATTTTGGAGTTATTGGCTTCAGCCGGAGTGCGTGTCTCTGAGCTCTGTTGCCTCTCTGTTATTGATGTTGATCTGGCTCGAGGTGAAGTATTTCTTCGCGGGAAAACTGGTCTGGCGCGAACAGTATTTCTGACTGAGACTGCGCAAGTAACTCTGGCTGAATATCTTGAGAGTCGACATGACACACAGACGGCTCTGTTTGTTCGTTATGGTAAAAAGGCCCACCTAGGTAAGGTGGCTGGTATTTCACCACGCACCGTTCAACGCTTAATCAAACATCACGCAGTGTTAGCCGGAATTAGTAAGGCGGTTACACCACAGTCTATCAGGCATAGTTTTGCCGTTAGTTTAATAAGCAGTGGTGTAGATATTAACACCGTCCAGTCACTGCTCGGTCATGAGCACCTCGCTAGCACTAAAGTCTACACTCGTCTCCCGACCTTGCCATTGGCTGGGCCAGCAAAAAAATCTGTTAAGCAAAAGCGGCGTGGCCGATAGGTGCTGTGGAGATATCGGTGCGACAGATGTCGGTCCATGGCGCATACTATAGAAGTAATTCAATCATTTATGATTTATCTATTATTTGTTGCTCTGGCTGTTTTATTTTTTAATCATCTGACTCTTCGTCGCCAGGTGAAGAAGCTAGAAGCTAAACTGAAAGCGAGTGCCGGCAATTTGGCTGATGTTCAACTTACCGCAGAGCGAAAAAACTTTACTCCAAAGCAGATAGTCAGAGAAGAGCTGTCAAATGATGAGAAATTTTCCTTAGCCCCATCAACCCAAGTGGGACACTTGGAAACGGCTGATCAATTAGTTGATGGGATTATGACCAGACCGAGCCCATTTATGGTTTGGTGTAAAGATGAGTTTTTTACCAAGATTGCGGCCGCACTTCTGATTTTGGTTTAGTCTGGCTCTTTAGTTACGAGGTACAAATTAGTTGGTTAACGGCCGAGCTAATAACCGTTTTTGGTTTTGTCTGCGCTCTCGTTATATATACTTTTGGTCAGCGCCTAGAAAAGACAAAATTAAACCAGTCACTTCCCTTGACCGCTCTCGGTACCGCGGTGGTGTCGGGAACAATTTTTGCCGACCAATCATTCGCAGCGATCCTAGAACCAACTCAGGCTTTGGGGCTTTTGGTCGCCGCTGTTCTTTATACTTTGATTATCGCCCTGCGCCATGAAGTGCTGTGGCTAGCTGCGCTCGCTGCCCTAATTGGATTTTTATCACCTTGGTTTTCTGGCGATATAAGCAACCCTTGGCTGCTCCTGTCTTACCTCTTGGTTTTGTCGGTGACCATAATCTGGGCTGGCCTTAAGTTAAATTCACGTTGTCTTAATTTGCTTTTGATTGTGGGTATTTTTACCCATCTCTACCTGCTCTTAGTTACAAATAATTTCACCAATTTGTGGACGGCGGTAATCTTGTTTTCCGCTCTTTTATTATTCAGTGTAAATCTGACTATCTATCGCTTCAACAAAGCCGTCGTTCTTGATATTTTGGCGTTGATTTTGATTGCCGCCTCGTATTTAATCCTGGCCGCTTCTTTGGCCACCAACTCTGGAATAGCTACTTTTGGTGCGACCTTAGTCATTGCGTTGTCGGGGTACTTCTTTTATAAGAAAAACTTTGCTCCCGGTGTAGTGGCTCTATATGTTGCCTTGGCGGCAGTCGGAATTCTAGTCAGTACGACATTTTTGCTCTCCGGCTTTTCTTTAATAATTGCTTACGCTATTCAAATCACGGCTGCCTTTTTGCTGAGCACACAACTGGGTTTACCAGAGCGTGTTGTTTGGGTGGTGGCCACTCTCTATTTGCTGCCTATAATTTGCTCAGTTAATTCATTGCTAAGCGAAGTCTGGGACAGGGGAATTTGGCATGCGGAGACGTTAGCTGTCGGCGCCGTTTTGACGGGGTTGTGGGTCAGTACTTTGTGGTTAATTTACAAACCAGGTGCCGCAATTTATCAATCAAGTATAAAGCTGGTTGTGTGTTTCTCACTAGCAACTTTTATTTACACCTATGTAGTGGTGTTTGCTTTGGCTGAGGCTATCTTCAATCCGCCAGCGGCTCTAGTCATGACCTATGTTGCCTGGGCCACCCTTTCACTAGCTCTTGTTTTGTATGTGGCTAAACAAGAATATCCCCTACGGGTAGTGACACTAGCCACTCTAACGTTAGCCATCCCCACCATAGCCAGTGTGGAATCTTTCTTTGCTTCAGGTTGGACGGCTGCGTCTGCGTCGGTTCACCTTTTTGGTCTGTCCTCTCTTGTGGGAATATTCCTTTTAACAATTTTATTTTTGACACAACTCTTACGTCGCGATTATGACCCTGAGTTACGGGGCTTGATTGGTTGGCTAATCGTAACTGGCGTAGTTTATTTTGCCTTCACCTTAAACTTACTTTTTAAGATTTCGCTGGCCTTAGATTTAGCTATTATTGCCACCTACTTCAGCTTGGCGGTTTTGTTGTATCTTGTGATTTCTGTCTTTGTTTTAGTCGGGGTTAAGTTTAGCTGGTTACAAATAGCCTTGACGGCCTTGGCTGTGCCAATTATATATTCGTTTAACTCCGTCTCCTTCTCTGGCTATGTTGACGGCTTACTTGATCCCCATGCTGTTGGCTTGATTTCGCTCGCTTCGGTCTTGTTGTTGGTGGCGCTTGGTTTACGAAAGCACCAAGCAAATTACGTTACTCACACTCAGGGTCTATCAATGAAAGACTATAGTTCAATCTTACTTTGCCTTGCTCTGGTGTATGCCGCTATTTTGGTTTGGTCATTAGCCTACAGTTACTTATCTGACACGGGGGCGTTGGCGCTAGCTTTAGCCGTGTATGCTGGAGCAGGTTTAGTTACTTACTTTTATATTAAGCGCTCCAAAGCAAGAGAATAAGATAAAAGGCCGCGCCCAAGGGCGCGGCCTTTTATCTTGAGGTCCACTTTAAATACCGACCGCTGTCCCCTCAAACAGCTTAAGGGTAGCCAAAATCCCGGCTCGGTTTCTTGACCATTCGGTACTGGTGCGAGTTTCTAGTTCGACGGTGACAGCTGGGATGCCGAGTGAGGCCAACCAACCTTCAGCATCACCGCTGACAGGATAGGCAGTGAAACTCGCCAGAGAGTTATAGTCGGCGGCTTTGGCATAGGCGTTCATCAGGGCCAGAGTGCCAGGAAGAACTCCCTCCAGGCATTCCGAACCATAGACGGTATTGGCCTGGCTGTGCCAGAAGACGACCGCTGCTGGATTAAGGGCTAGGACAGTATCGCGCAGAGCCACTGCTTCTGGCTCCGAGAAGGCACTGGTGCCAGCCTTGACCACTTGGCTGCGCCAAGTGCTCTCCGGCTGCCACTTGCAGTCAAAGTTTCGATTGAGGTCAACTCTATGGGCATTGAAGCGACCGTTCCCAGTTTGGTGAGCGTCATTCTCAGGGACGTCGTTGACGGTGAATTTACCCTCAAGTCCTGTCGCTAAAAATAATCCATCAGGATTCAAGTTTGGAATAATGACCACCTTTGTCTTCGGTGGAATGGTGAACAGGCCTTGTTCAATCTCAGCAATAAATTCGTAAGCCAAGGCAATACTGTTCCATTCGTAGCCACCGTGAACACCGCCCACAAAAAGTACTGGCGTGTCCCCTGTTCCATAAGTGTAGCTCTCGATAACTCGTCCTTCTACAGACGTGCCAATTATTTTTTGTACCGGAGCGGTTTCAGTTTCAGCTGGTTCTATTTCTTCGGTTGGTGAAGTTTCTCTGACGGGGGCCTCGACCACTTCTTTATTTGTGAAGGCTAACCAGGCTAGTGCGATCAAAATTAGTAAGAAAACGACTGCGATTGAGATCAATAAATTTCGATTCATTATTCTTGGCTAAGATTATTTAGTACTGCCTCAACACCAGCTTTGTTCTTGGCTAGTTCAGTGGTGGTGTGATTGGTGAGCAAAACACTGATGGCTGGGATTTCATTTTTTGCGAACCAGTTGACCATGTCACCGGTGATCTCGTAGTAGTCATATTCTTCGTGTGCGGTATAACCTGAAGCGGCAGCGAAGCGGTTGGTCAAAGACAGAGTAGCTGACAGAGTACTGTCGCCACACTGTGAAGCGTAGACGCCACCCGCTGAACTGTACCAAGCGACTACTGCAGCTGGTTCATTTTTATTTACATAGTCACGTAGGGCTTGACTCTCTGGTTCGGAGAACACTGAGGCTCCCCCACTGACAGTTTGATTCTGCCAAGTTCCCTCCGGCTGCCACTTGCAGTCAAAGTTTCGATTGAGGTCAACTTTATTGGCATTGAAGCGAGCGGCTTCCTTTTCTGCTTCGGTACCTTTAATTGAGGCGGCGGTAAACTTATCACTGGTGCCAGCAATTCTCTTTAGACCATCAGGATTTAGAACCGGTACAATTGTGACTTTTACATCAGCCGGAACGACGGTTGGATTAGCGGTTAGCCAATCAATTAGCTCATAACCTAAAAGCGCGGTGTTCCAAGAGTAACCCCCGTGAATGCCAAGGACCAGGAGTAATTCACGATCCCCGGCACCAAAGTGATAGGCCTTGATGTCAGCTCCTGAGACAGAACTACCAATGACCTGAACTGGTGAAGCAGCTTCTACCTCAGTCGGCTCATCAGGGGTGTCTGATGGCGACATTTCCTCGGGTGGCTCGGGCATCTCACTGTCTGGTAGTGGC
Organism: Minisyncoccia bacterium; assembly: GCA_041752435.1. Taxonomy (GTDB): domain Bacteria; phylum Patescibacteriota; class Minisyncoccia; order Phycocordibacterales; family UBA918; genus OLB19. The sequence continues at coordinate 7,923 of JBGSWM010000069.1, forward strand.
GATGGCTTCTCGTAAGTAACGTCATCTGATTTTGATGAAGTGACAAAATAATAAACTCCTCCAGCAATAATAATAAAAGCGACTAATGCAAGCAAAATATTTTTCATATACATCTATTGTATGCCAGAAGTAGGGGTCTGGCCATGGTGTCTAGAATAGTCTTATAAAACAAAGGTTTCACGGTCAACAAGAAAGCCTAAGCGCTACCCTCGACTTCCTGGGGATAAAAAATTCCTGCTGTGAAACGCCCTCAATTTAACCCTTCAGGGAATCGGCCTAGACTAAAAGCACCAGCGGAACACTGAAAGCCGAAATAATAAAAAGCCAGAGGTGAGAGAATTCGGGTGTGACAAAGCCGGGCCGGATGGATTAGTTTGGCTGTCCTTAAAGAGCGGTGTGGAACTGTGTGGCGGATTGCTAGTTTAAGTTTTTACCTCTTGAGGTAAAGAAGAATATGCCAAGAGCTAAGATGGCGCCGAGTGTATCCATCAACATATCTTTTTGGGCATCCCAAATATCACCCTGAGAACCAAGGAAGGCGGCGCCGGCTTCACCACCAGCTGTGGCGGCATACCACCACTCAATAATTTCGTAACCGGCAGCGATGGTAACAATAAAACAGAGTGCGGTCAGATAGGTTACCCAGGGTCGGTTCACCAATTTTTTTACCGTCAAATATTCAGCTAGAGGATAAGCATAAAAGCCGACACTAAAGTGCGCGACACGATCATACATGTTTCGCTCGAAGCCAAAGAAGTCGTTGAACCAATCGAAGGGTACGCGCTCAAAAGTGAAGTGACCACCAATGGTGTGTAGGTAAATTAGAACAAACATAAACAGGTAGCTTAGGTTTGAAAAACGAAACCCCTTGCTGTACCAAAATAGAAGAGTCAAAGTGATGACTAAAATCGGTAAATTTTCCGCCAACCAAACGGCCCGATCGTATGGGTTTATCGCTAGGGCAACAAAAAGCAGAGCATAAATTGCAAAAAGAATTTTGGGCACCATTGAAGTATTTGTCATATACCTAAACTCTAGCACTTTTTTAGGAGCTCGACGATTTGGTCACTATTTTTTTTGCCCAAAGGCGTTCTTTTAATTTCTTAGTATAGAGCCATTTTATACCCAGCAACTCTAGACCAACGATAGTAAAAATAATACCGCCTGGCGTAAATGGCGTAACGAGGGCAAATAGACCAATGGTAAAAATTAATAAACCAACTGACCGGCGTAACAGAGGAATAGATAAAGTAAATTGTTTAGCCCGCTCATACATATTCATGGAGACGAACCAAACTCATGACTCTTACTAGTTCACAAAAGCGGGACACCTTTGGTGTCCCGCTTTTGTGTTCATTTTGATAATCGTCTCTCTTCCTACACCGCAAGCTCTGTCTCCGAGAAGTCCGCAAGAGACAAGGCGATGGTGTCACCTTTCTGCACTTGGCCACCAATGATGTACTGGGCAATTTTTTCTTCGAGCAAATCTTGCAAGACTCGCTGCATGGGGCGCGCACCAAACTCAGGGTTGTAGCCTTTCTTGACCATCAGATCCATCAGGTCACGGTTGATCGTAAGTTCATAACCGCGCTCTTTGATTCTTTCGTAGAGACCGCCGAGCATCAAGCTAGCAATCTTTCCTTGTTCTTCCAAAGTTAGTGGCTCAAAAATAATTGTACTGTCAAAACGGTTGAGCAGCTCTGGTCGGTAAGTTCCTTCAGCCACGATGTGATTAATTATTTCTTGCGTCAAAATGGCGAGATCTTTTCTTTGTTCTACCGTCCGCATGATTAGTTGACTGCCGGCATTTGAAGTAGCGATGATGATAGTGTTCCGAGCATTTACCTTGTCGCCGCGAGCGTCAGTGAAGACACCTTCATCAAGAATCTGGAGAAAAATATCGTGTACCGTCTTGGCTCCCTTTTCAAATTCATCGAGGAGTAGAACAGAGTAGGGAGACTCGCGCAGCATGTCGGATAAGACACCGGACTTCACTCCGTCACCAATGAGTCGGGGAAGCGCATCCTCGCCACTAAACTCAGACATGTCTATTCGCTGCATACTAGTTTCACTACCAAAGAAAATGTAAGCCAAGGCTTTAGCGGTTTCGGTTTTACCAACTCCAGTTGGTCCCAAGAAAAGAAATGAACCAATCGGTTTTTCAGCTGATTGAATACCCGCTCGAGCCCGTCGCATGGCGCGAGCGATAGCGTCAATGGCGCGATCTTGGCCAATCACTCTTTCGTGCAGTTTGTCCTCCAGATGCAAGAGCAGTTCCCGCTCGCCGGCGCCGATTGGTCCAACAGGTATCCCGGTTTTGTCACTAACTACCTGGTAGACATAGTCAGCGGTGACGATGGTTTGGTTGGCTTGATTAGCACGGGTGGCGACATCGAGTAGTAGTTCAATCGCTTTGTCGGGCATGACCCCTTCAATTAGGTAACGGTCGGCAGCCGAAGTGATAGCCGCCAAAGACGCGTAAGTAAAAAGCAGGCGATAACGATTCTCGTTTTGCAGAGCAATACTTTCGAGTACCCGAGTGGTGCTGGAGAGATCAGGAGTGTCAACTAATACTTCAGAGAAACGTCGGGCGAAGGCGCCTAGTGGTTCGAGGTAAGTATGATACGCCCCGGGCGTGTCGGTGGCGATAACGTGCATGGCCGGGGAAGCCAAGTAGGGGTCAAGTAATTCTGGAATAAATACCCCAAGGGCTTCGGCCTCGCGGACAAAGACACTTAAGTTTTCAATGACAATAATAATATTACCGGCCGTGATAGCTTCATTAAACAAAGCAATTAGCGTTATCTCGAGATCCTGCTTTTCCGAATTTACGGCAAAGAGACGAGTACTATCTAGCAGGACCATTTTCTGTTCCGCCACTGCCCCGATAGAGTAGCCAGCTTGGAGACGTTTATCTACCGCCATAATCAAATCTATCTTCCCCACTCCGGCTTCCCCGAGCACCAGGACATTGGCTGACTTGGCTCTGGCTAGAGCGGTCTCGATTTCTACCAGCTTGGCTTCGGTAAAGGCGGTATTGGTATTGGTGAGGGTGGAAAAAACAGCGCTGGTTCTAATATCGCGAGAAAACTTTTCTAGTAGGTAAGGTGTGCCGTAAGACCAATCCCGACCAATCCCTTTGCTCTTGGAGAGATTATCTTTCCCCCACCAGCGTTCACGCTTTTTCTCCGTGTGGTGAGCCCCAACTACCCAGACGAGAGCCCCTTGAAAGTTTTCTTCGCTGATGCCCTGTTCTTTCAAAAAGTTTTTGAAAGCGGGATCGTGTTGGAGGAGAAATTTGCCGAGCGTAATAAAAGTAAAAATTTCTCCCTCAGTGAGAGGTACCATGGCGGTCGAAATTTTTGGTCGGGCGCCGGCCAAGAAAGCATCAAGAGCTAGAGGGGCTACGCCCGCTCGGAGCATAATAGCTGTGCCTAGGCGAGAGATACAAAAAGCTTGGGTAATGTCCTCACTAGTTGATCTTAGAGACTCAGCTACTTCGTAAGTAGCGCCAGATATTTTTAGATTTTCTAAACCAACCACAGAATTAAGACCAAAATAGTAGTAGCTGTTTTGGTAGCTCGCTAGCATCATTTGCTCGACCCACAGAGCAAAGGCAATTATGGTGATACTGGAAAGTAAGCTAGGGTTAATATCTGGTAAAAAAACCAATAGCCCAGTACTAGCAAGACCGGCGGCAATGGCGATGGTAAAAAAAGTGTAGCGGAGGAAGCGAAGAGTCCTGCGCGAGAGTAGGCGCGTAAAGTTGATGACCGGGTCGAAATTTTTGAGGCTATCGGCAAGAGTATACATATATATGTAGATTATAGTGAGGAGACAATTAAGTAGAGACCATAAGCAATGCAGGCAATAATAAACACCGGCGCACTGAGCCAGATTACATAGGTAACAAGGGTGAGGGTACTAAGAATCACGAGGCAAGCTAGTCCAGTCAGAATTATTACTAGACGCAGAAAGAGACCAATCAATCGAGAGATCAGGTTGACGATGATATAGCTAGCTAAGTCTTCAAAGTTAAAAGTCTCACCGCGGTCTTCAGTAATCCGGCGAAAGGGCGCCAGTAGCGATTTGCCCAGTTGCGCGAGGGAGAAGAAGTTGGTGATAAACCAAAGGAAGTTTTTGGCAATGTGCCACAGTTCAGTTAGGCCTGTGGTGTAATGCCAAGTTAGGTAGTGTTGTAAAATAGAAAGGAACAACATAGCTCTCTAATTATAACGTGGTGGAGCTGATAAAGTCACCCCAAGTAAACAGAAAACCGCCCCCCCAAAAGG